>RXKI01000104.1:0-5409 GCA_003962895.1 Neisseriaceae bacterium | reverse complement strand
AAAATATAAATCCCCATTCATGCCAATGAAGTCTAATCGTCCCCTGGTACTGTCGGTGGATTTGCTGGTTTTTCAACAAAGGCATTGATTTGACGATTATCATTAATCCCCATCACACCAAAAGCTGTAGCTTCTTCTTTTGGTACTTCGATACAACCAACCGTACACTCTGCACCAGTTTCCACGTGATCCAATAGCATTAATGAATAATCCATCTTGTAAATATGATCACCCGCCAATATCAGCACATACTCAGGGCTATATGATTTCATAATATCAATATTTTGATATACCGCATCAGCTGTACCCTTGTACCAATCATTTTCATTAATACGTTGTTGTGCTGGCAATAAATCGACAAATTCACCACGTTCACCACTCAAGAAATTCCATCCACGTTGTAAATGGCGAAGTAATGAATGTGACTTATACTGAGTAACCACACCAATTTTACGAATACCTGAATTAATACAGTTTGATAAAGCAAAATCGATAATTCTAAACTTACCACCAAAATATACTGCTGGCTTTGCACGATTATCAGTTAATTGTTTTAAACGAGATCCACGACCACCAGCTAATACCAATGCCATCGTTTTACGAGGTAATTGGCTCATTACTGATAATGATTTTGTTGATGTTTGTTGCATTACTATGACTCCAATTGATAAATATTATTCGATAAATTAAGTAACTACAGTTGGCTCTGACATGCCAGTATATGATTTAATTTGCGCAACTTCTTCAGCTATGTCAATTAATTCTTTCAAAGCGTCTTGAGTATCTTGCTTAAATTTGGTTTTATCAGCTTCGTATTTTTCTAGATATACGCGTAATGTAGCACCTTCAGTACCAGTACCTGACAATCTAAATACAATACGTGAACCATTAGTGAAAATTATTCTAATACCTTGTTGCTTAGATACTGAATTATCCACTGGGTCTGTATAGCTAAAATCATCAGCTACATCGACAATATATTGCCCAAATGCTTTACCTGACAATGCTGTTATTTTCTCACGAAGACTTGCCATTAATTTATTTGCTAATTCGCTATTGATAGCTTCATAATCATGACGAGAATAGAAATTACGTCCGTATTTATCCCAATGTTCTTCAACCAATTGATTAACTGATTTTTTAGTAACAGCAAGAATGTTTAACCAAAATATAATCGCCCAAACACCATCTTTTTCTCGGATATGATTTGAGCCAGTTCCATAACTCTCTTCACCGCATAATGTTGCCATATCAGCATCAAGTAAATTACCAAAAAACTTCCAACCAGTTGGCGTTTCAAAACAAGGTATGCCAAGCTCTTTAGCTACTCGATCAACAGCTGTTGATGTTGGCATAGAGCGTGCAACACCGGCTAAACCTGATTTATATCCAGGCACCAATTTAGCATTTGCAGCAAGTATCGCCAAACTATCTGATGGTGCAACAGCTAGTGATTTACCTACTACCATGTTACGATCAGCATCGCCATCTGAAGCAGCACCGAAATCTGGTGCATTATTTGCATACATAATTTTTATTAAATCTTCAGCATTTACTGGATTAGGATCTGGATGTAAACCACCAAAATCAGGTAGCGGAATATTATTTACTACAGAACCTTTTGTCGCACCAAGTTGTTTTTCTACAATTTCAGTAGCATATGGCCCAGATACAGCGCTCATAGAATCAAAGCGAATATTGAATCCACTTGCAAACATCTGTCTAATTGCATCGAAGTCAAATAATTCTTGTAACATTTGAGCATAATCAGCAACTGAGTCAATTACTTCAACTTGCATACCCTCAATCTTATAACTACCTAATTGAGTAATTTCAACTTTATCATCAGCCACATCACTAATTTTATAACTAGTAATTTCTTTACTAATTCGGAAAACTTCATCAGTAATTTTCTCTGGAGCAGGACCACCATTTGCAATATTGTATTTAATCCCAAAGTCCCCATCAACACCACCGGGGTTATGACTTGCTGAAAGAATTATTCCGCCATAGGCTTTATTTTTACGAATAACACAACTAACGGCAGGAGTTGATAAAATACCATTATGACCAACAATTACCTTAGCAAATCCATGAGCTGCCGCCATCTTGATAATTATGCGCGTTGCCACATCATTATAATAGCGACCATCACCACCGACAACTAGAGTACTACCTATAGAATCTGTAGGTAATGAATTGAAAACTGATTGAACAAAATTCTCAAGATAATGAGATTGTTGAAAAACTTTGACTTTCTTGCGAAGTCCTGATGTACCAGGCTTTTGATCTTGAAATGGCCGGCTTACAACACTAACAATTGCCATAATGCGCTCCAATAAATAATTACATTGATTGTAGCATACCAGACTTCAAATTTAGAGTAATTTTATAATGCATCGCACCATAAAACCACTCATATAATTTTCAGGCAAAATTAGGCTTATTAAATGGTGCTGGTTGACCTGTAATCCTCGCTATTGTGTCATAATAATATGACATCATAATATATGATCCAGCAATATTATAAACATCATATCCATGTTGTTGTAGTAACAATGCTGCATTATATGAACGTTGTCCTGTTCGACAATGTACATAAACAGGCTTTGTTTTATCAATTTCATTTAAGCGACTACGTAGCTCTGGCAGTGGAATATTTTTCGCGCTATTGAGCATACCATTTTGCGTTTCAGTAGGGTTACGCACATCAATTATCTGCGCATTATTTGCAACTAATTCATGAACCTCAGTAAATAACACTTGTTTAAAATCTCCGTGTAACAAATTACTCGCAACATATCCAGCTTGATTAACCGCATCTTTACCAGTTGCAAATGGTGGTGCATAGCACAGCTCCAAATCTTGTAAATCTTCAACTGTCATCCCAGCTTTAATTGCCACAGCCAAAACATCAACTCGTTTATCAACCAAACCTTTTCCAACTGCTTGAGCACCTAATAATTTACCTGTCTCATTTTCAAAAATTATTTTGATGAATATTGGTTTAGCATTAGACATAATCCCAACTCTATCAACAGGTGCGACATAAGCAACACTATAATTTATATCTAATTTATGAAATTTAATCCATGATTCATTTAACCCAGTATTTGCACCAGTATAATCAAACACCTTGATAATTGATGAAGCTATATAACCATTATTGATAATTTTTTTACCATAAATATGATCAGCGATAAAGCGTGCTTGTTTATTTGCAGGCCCAGCCAAAGCCAAATTAAATTGTTGACCTGTTAGCGCATTTTTTACTAAAATCGCATCACCAGCAGCATAGATATTTGCATCACTAGTCTGGTAATTTTCATTTACGATAATATGGCCGCTTTTAGCTAGTTCTATCCCTGTTTCTTGTAAAAACTTAGTATCTGGACTCACACCCAAGGCCAATATAGCAATATCAGTTGGAACTTGCTTACCTGATTCAAGAAGCGCCATACCAGATTCAAAACCAGTTACTTTTTCAGAAAGTAATAAGTTAATACCGTGGTCTAATAACTCTTTTTCTAAAAATTTAGCCACCTCATAATCAAATGGCTTCATGATTTGATTGCCCATCTCAATGATAGTTACGTTATAACCTTTCTCACGTAAGTTTTCAGCAACTTCAACCCCAATAAACCCAGCACCAATTACACTAATATTCTTCACATTTTGCTTATTAATCGCATTATGAATTTTTTCAACATCATTGACATTACGCAAAGTAAAATGCGGTATCGTATCAAGTCCATTAAATGGAGGCACAATTGGTTTCGCACCTGTTGCAATTATCAATTTATCATATGACTCTCGGTATTCTTCACCTGTTGCATGATTTTTTACTGTTACTGACTTATTAGATTTATCAATGGAAATAACCTCACAATAAACTCGTGCATCAATATTAAACTGCTTATCAAATTTATCAGGCGACATCAGAATCAATTTATCTAGTGGCTCAATATGTCCACCTAAATAATATGGCAAACTACAATTTGAAAATGATACATGCTCGCCTTTTTCAAACATCACTATCTCAGCAAATTCATCCAGCCTTCTTAACCTAGCTGCTGCTGTCGCACCACCTGCCACTCCACCAATAATTACGTATTTTTTACTCATGATACTTTCCTCAAATTAATCTTTGTTATATGGCAATAGCATCAATACATTGGCCAAGCCACAAAACCCTGTAATGCCTGCAAAAGTTAACCCAGCACCAACAAATGCACTAATTAAAATAAAATATGGCGAAATAGTCAACACTAAAATTGCACCAATCAGGATTAACATCCCAGCAATCATTTGTACTTGGCGCATAATCGGCAACTTTGCTTTGGCATTTTTTACTACTTCATAACCTAATTTTTTCCATGCAACAATCCCACCAGATAAAACCATTACTTCATCAATAGGTAAAGCTTTTAGTTGCGACTCACACTGTTTAGTGCGATTCCCCGCTTGACAGTAAAAAACCACATTTTCATGAGTCACTAAATTCTTTAATAATTCTGGGTTAAATTTTGATAAAGGCAAATTATCCGCATTAGCAATATGTTCAATTTTAAACTCATCAACTTCACGAATATCAATTAATTTAATTTGTGAGTTAGTAAATTTTGCTTTTAATTCTTCAGCTGTAATATAAGTTACTTTGCTCATCTAAATATCCTTTTTAATATAAATTATTACAATATGTTTCTTTTAAAGCTTTCAATATTTTCAGTATCGATGGATCTTTAATTGAATAATAAATGTTTTGCCCTTCACGGCGTGTTTGAATCAAACCAGATTTGCGCATCATCGCCAAATGTTGCGAAAGTGCCGAAAAGCTCAAAACAGATCTATCTGCTAGTTCACCAGCACCGAGCTCTCCTTCACTCAAATAACACAACACTAATAATCTATCAGGATGCCCCATAGTTTTAAGAGTTTTGGCAACATCTGCTGCTATTACGACAAAATCATGATTTTCAGCAATCATTATTTATAGTTCTATAATTATTATTTTGAATATAGTATTTTAGCATTTACTAAAATACTTTTGCATAATTATTTTAGACTTTTCTAAATTATTTTCTTATAAACAAAGTAAAGTTAATTATTTCAGAAAGATACTTTTAAATAAAAAATAAATTATTTGGTGTAATCAATAGACTTTAGATTACCTTTTGAGTCAATAGTAGTATATGCAGCAGGTTCCCAGTACTTGTTATAAGCACCAAAAACCAAATTTGGATAAGTAGCCTGTCCTCTGCTACCATTGTAGCGACCAAGAGCCATAAACATATCGCCTTTTTCTTTTTGTAAGTAGAAGCGTAATATCGTACAGCCATAGCGGACATTTGTTTGAATATTAAATAAATCTTGCTCAGTAGTACCAATCTGACGCACCCAAAATGGCAT
>RXKI01000141.1 GCA_003962895.1 Neisseriaceae bacterium | reverse complement strand
ACTTTCTAAATTAGTAAAATCAAAAATTGTTTCTTCTTCAACTAACTCTTCTTCGTTTTCAACAATTATCTCTTCATCAATATTATCAAAAGTAGAAAAATCTGGTAACTCTACATCGTCATTATCAATTTCATCTATACCATTCTCAACAACTTCTTCAAAATTTATACTTGCTTCATTGTCATCTAATACACACTCTTCTAAATAGTCTTCTTCTACCACCTTAGGTTCCTCAACTACTCTCGAAACTAAATTAGGTCTCATTCTATTGATTAACGTAGGTTCTTCTTCAGCTATTTGAGTAACTAATTCCTCATGTAATTCCTCTTGATGAATATCAATTGCATCTCTACGCCCAATAAGATTAGACAACCATAAATAAAATCTTTCAATATATAAGCCAATTCTTTCAACAATAAACAACCATTTAATTTTAAATACAAAACTCATGGTTATAGCAATAATGACTAATAAAATAATCGCCATAACTGCTTCGGTCATATATTCATGCAATTGTAAATCAAAAAACTCTCCAACTGCGCCACCAAATCCATCAGGTAGCACACTCTCATCATTTGCAAATAAAAGATACTCAAACCCACTAACACTAATTAATAAAAATAAATATGCAACAACCCGAGCTACACTAAATAAATTTCCTGGCTTAATTTCACGACGCAACATTTTAAATACGGCTAAGTAGAATATCCCGCATGGAATTAGCCATGTCGAATAACCAAATAAATAAAATAGTAAATCAGAAAAGTAAGCGCCAAATGTTCCAAGTTGATTATGAATAACATCGGTATCAAATGTACGTGACCAACAGCTATCATTAGGCGAGTAAGTTGCTAATGCTACAATCGTAATTACTGAGAATGCAATTAATAAAATTGAAATAACATAATCTAATTTATGAGCATGAGATGGTTTTAATACTGTTGTCTGGTTTTTTTTAGCAAATTTGGTCTTATTCGGACGCATGTTTGATTTCATTAATTACTACCGTTTGTATAAATATGTTTATCAATATAATGTTTTAGTTCTTCATCATTCGTTAAATGAGCAAGTTTTAATATGGTTAATTTTGTTGAATCATTATTTGGATTTAACTCTAATGATTTAAGTAAATTATCTTTGGCTTGCGTATAGTTACTCAACTCTATCTCGATTAACGCAGCGACTAAACTAGCTCGATAGTCTTTACTATCCACACAAAGCCTTAATAGTATATCATGTAGTACTAACATATCATTTTTGCTAATTTTACAATCAATCAATTTTTGTGCTGTAGTTAAAATCAATCCTTCATTATTTTTATTGTGCATTGCATTTTGATTAATATAATTCACCAATCGATTAAACTCTCTTAATCTAATTAAGACATTGAAATATAGTCCAAGGTATTCTAGTCTTTGTTGATAAGAACTATCAAGCCACTTATAGACTTCGCTAACTTTATCATAACTTGCAGCATTTGCAAAAACACCAGCAATTATTTGTAATTGCCAATCAGCTAAATCAAGTTCATTCATTGCATTATTTTTAACTAAATCTTTTAATAATTTATACGCTTCATCAAAATTACCTAATTTAGTATATGCTTTCATTTGCAAGTAATTCACAAATTTATGCTTTGTAGAATAATCAGAGATGTTTGATAATACCTCCAAGCACTCTGTATACTTAGCTGTATCAAATAAATACTCAGCATATAAAATTTTATGAGTAATAAAATTCTTAGATGGATTAATTTCATGTATAGCGTAATCAAGGTTTTTTATAGCATTTATATCATTACTTTGAAGAGCTATTTTATAGCTAATTAAGTATGCTATTAACTTATCTTCACTATTCACATTACTAGAAATTACATTTTTTGCATAATCATTAGCCTTAATAAAATCCATCTCAAAAAAATTAACACACGCTAAATTAAGTTGCTGCACAGTTTTATTACGAAGATTCTCACTTCTATTTTTCTTAAAGCTTGCAGGGATTTTTGCGATTGCGCCAATAAATAACAAAAAATAATGCAATAAAATAAAAACAAAACCCAAAACCATAACAAATAAGACAACGCTAGTCTCAATGTTATAACTCATGAAATAAATAGTCACACTATTGGTATAGTGATCTCCAAACCATAACATCCCAATGATTATCAGTAATGTAATTAATAATTTAATAAATGTTTTCATTTTAATTACCGTCTTTTTAATTTACTTGTCTTAACATTTGTAATGTAGCATCAATATTTCTAGTTGCTAATACATTCATATCTATAGTGTCTAATTTTTTAATAGTTAACATCAGTTCATCATAGTCACTATTATGTTGATAACCATCTTTAAGCTCATCTCTAATATTATTTAAACTTGTCGTCCATAAAGTCTGATTTCTAGTAATTAGAGCAACCTTTAACATGCTAACTTCTAAAGCAATATTTAAATGATTAACTTGGCTATTATTATTTGTAACTACAATTGTTGCATTATCATCTACTTTAGTCTCTGGATTCACATTATCAGTCTTACTAACTTTAACTACTGATGATAATGCTTGCTTAATACTATTCCAAACTATGCTTAACTTACTGCCTGACTCAGCCTGATCTTTCTCAATTACAATCCCAGTTTGTATAGCCTGTTTATTTTTATCCATCTCTATTGGAGAAGTTGCAGCTATTAATTTACTGTGCAATATACTAATTTGGTTAACATCATGCATGATATCCGCCACATTTTCTGTCGAAGACGCCTGTTGTAAATTAGTTATATCTTTATTAATTGATGCTTGCAAAGATTCGAATTTACTATCTGATTCTGTAGACAACATTTGGTTAGCCGAAGTCAATAAATTTACTGCTGCTTGAATATCATTATTCACGACCAAACTTTGATTTGCTAAATTCAAAACTACGCTCAATTCAGCACCAGAAGTTTTGTCATTTGGTTTAAGGTTATTCACAACAACTTGTAGCTGATTTTGTTGTTCCAGCAAGCCAATGATTTGCTGATTGTTTTCTTTGTTTTGTTGGTCAATCTTCTGTAATTGATTAGTTAATTGACTAACTTGCTCTTGTAAATGTGCGTTTTGCTTACGCTGTTCAACTACCCCATAAGTTTTATCAAATACAGCATAATAAACTCCAACACTAATGACACCAATTAGAAGCAAGATAATTAATCTAGCTCCTAAACTTGATTTAGTTTGAATCTCTGACATATTACACACCTACTTTTTAATCAATTTGGTTATTTCATTTACAATTGTTAATTCTGCCATATCTAATATCTCATAAACCATAATGTTGAGATTATCATTAATAACAGTTGTGATATTCTGATGTAGTGAAATCATAGTGATATTGCTTAATAAATTTTTACTAACCGTGCTAAGCTCATCACAAAGAATTTTTGCAACTGTACTGCTACTAACTAAAATATAGCAAAAACCATGTTTTGCATAATCTAATAAACTATCTACATTTTTAGCAAATACGTTTTGTGTTTGATATAAACTTACAAATTCATAATTAATTTGCTGTTCATGACAACAGCCCTGTAGCCTTTGGTTTATCTTATCACCACCAAATACTACCAACTTTTTATCGCATTCAATTAACTCTTCACTAATTACTTCAGCAACACCACTTGAATATTTTGGATACACCACACTCAAGCTAGAATTAATTTTTAATATTCTCTCAGCAGAATATTTACCTGGCACAATAATCTTATTATTTATTTTAGCACTTTTTAGCCAATCAGCCAAAATTTCAATACTTGTTGGTGAGCTAAAGAATAAATCATCATTCGAACAAATAGATAATTTTTCAATATCAAAATAATTGCTTTGGATTTCTACTACAGGTAAATACTCCGCATCTATTTTATTAGCGATTAGTTTTGAGACTAATGATAATGAGTCTCGCTCTGGACGGGTAATGAATACTTTAATAGGCATATTTATTTATAATAGCCTTTGCACCTTGCTCTAATAATTTATTAGCACATCTTTGTCCAATAGCTAAATAGTCCTGCATCTCACCATTTTCTGTTGCTGCGATAAATGTATTATTCTCGGCATCACCAATAAAGCCTTCAAGATTAATTTCACCTTCAACAAATGTAGCATATGCAGCAACTGGGATATTACAACTAGCATTCATAAATCGCCCCATCTCACGCTCAGCACCAACTAATTTAGCTGTGGTTTCATGATGAAGTGGCTTTAATAATTCAACTAAATCATCTCTATTAGATAAAATCTCAATAGCAAGTACACCCTGCCCTATTGCTGGAACAAATAATCCGCCATTTAATACTTGTTTAATTCTATTTTCTAAACCAAGTCTTTTAAGACCTGCTACAGCTAAGATAATCCCATCATAATTACCAGCATCTAATTTAGCAAGTCTAGTTTGTAAATTACCCCTGAGTAATTTTACATCCAACTTTGGATAGCTGCGTTTTAAAAAAGCTACACGCCTTGAACTGGATGTCCCAATTACAGCACCATCAGGCAATTCATCAATACAGTTATAATTATTTGACACAAATGCATCGAACGGATTTTCGCGCTCTAAAATTGCACCCAATGAAAATCCATCAACCATATTAGCTGGTAAGTCTTTTAATGAGTGAACCGCAATATCGGCAGTATTATTTAACAATTGATACTCTAGCTCTTTAATAAATAAACCCTTACCACCGATTTTGTCTAATGACTTATCTAAAATTCTATCGCCTTCGGTAGTGATACCTATGATATTTACTAGCATTTCTGGATAATGCTTATGTAGTAAATCTTTAACATGATTTGCTTGCCACATCGCTAATTGGCTATTGCGCGAAATTATATTTAATTGCTTCATCTATATACTTTTATTAATAATACTTCTTTGTCTTGATAACTCGAATGCGGCAATAGTTACCGCCATTGCTAAATTCAATGATTCTGTATCGCCATGCATTGGTATTGTGACATGATTTTCTATTTTTTCTAACAATTCTTGGCTAATTCCATTACCTTCATTACCAAATACAAATGTGGTTGGTTTAGAAAAATCTATTTCATAAATTGAATTATCTGTATGTGGCGTTAACGCAAGTAGTTTAGTCTTTAATTTCTCAAGCACATCAACAAGATTATCCACGTAATGAATTGATAAACCAAATTGAATTCCTTGAGACGATCTAAGCACTTTAGGATTATAAACATCTACACTATCATTAGACAAAATAACTTGATTAATCCCACTTGCTTTTGCAACTCGTAATATCGTACCCAAATTACCAGGGTCTTGAATATTTTCAAGCACTAAACTATCGAGGCTAAAGTTAATTTCTTGCTCGATTGGCAAATTAATAATTGCTACAATATCAAATACTGTATCAAGTACATTAATTTTCTTCACGACATCTACATTTAATTTGTAAACTGTAAAACCTAGATTAGCAAAAATATCGACATAGCGCTCATAACTGTTTTCAGATACAAACAATGAATTTAACAAGTTTTTTTTAATTGCTTCAATGATTAAATGCTCGCCATAAATAACTGCTTGCTTATTTTGCGTACGATAACGTTTATTCTCAGCTAATTTAACCAAGTGTTTAATCGTTGCATTTTCTTTTGACTCAATGGTCATTAATTTCAAATCTAGCACTCTCAAAAACAAAATACTTACACAAGGTAAGTATTTTAACAAATTAACACCTAAAATTTAATTAAATCAATGTTTCAGGATCAATATAGGTATAACCTAAATCACGAGCAACTGGATAAGATGTTACATTACCCGAGCAAACATTTATTCCATTAATCAAATGACGGTTTTCTTTAGCTGCTCTTTGCCACCCCTTATTTGCAACTTCAAGTATAAATGGCAATGTTGCATTAGTTAACGCAATGGTTGAAGTCTTAGCAACTGCTCCTGGCATATTGGTAACACAATAATGCACAACACCATCTAGAGTATAAGTCGGGTTTTGATAGGTTGTTGGCAATGAAGTCTCGCAACACCCTCCCTGATCTATCGACACATCCACAATTACCGAGCCATCTTTCATCTCTTGAACTAATTGATGGGTAATTAGTTTTGGCGTAGCAGAACCACGAATTAAAACAGCACCAATTACTAAATGTGCATTACGAATTGCTTTTTCTAAGTTCATTTGATTGCTAAACACAGTTTTAATACGCCCTTGATGTTGTAAGTCAAGTCGTCTGAGCACGCTCATATTACGATCGAGGACAGTTACATCAGCACCCATACCAGCAGCAATACGCGCAGCATTAGTTCCAACTACACCACCACCAACAATAACTACATTAGCAGCTTTGACACCTGGCACGCCACCTAGTAGTATTCCAAGCCCACCATTTTGACGCTCTAGATAATTTGCCCCAGCCTGAACTGCTAATTTACCAGCAACCTCAGACATTGGTGCAAGTAATGGCAAGCCACCTAAATCATCAGTAACAGTTTCATAAGCAATTGCTATGCAATCTTTCTCTAATAACACTTGCGTCAAATCTGGATCTACCGCTAAATGTAAATACGTAAAAATTATTTGTCCATTACGCAAATATTGATATTCACTACTTAATAGCTTCTTGACTTTAACAATCATATCCGCAGCATATACTTCCGCCACATCTGATACAACTTTAGCTCCAGCACTAATATATGCCTCATTATCATATCCAATTGACAGTCCAGCATTTGTCTCAACAATTACATCGTGTCCATAGCGCGATAACTCATAAACTCCAGCTGGAGTTAAGCCAACTCGATACTCATGATTTGTAATTTCTTTAGGTACACCAATTAACATTTAACATGCCCATACAAAAAAAGCTACACAATTTATGTGTAGCTAATTATTATTTACTCTTCAACCTTTGGAGCGTCTGCTGCTACTTCTGGTACAACAGGTGCTGGAGCTGGAAGCGTTGCTTTAATTGATAAACGCATACGACCACGATCATCAAACTCAGTAACTTTAACTTTAACTTCTTGGTCAACTTTTAAGTAATCCGTTACATTATTCACACGCTCATGAGCAATTTGAGACACATGAACAAATCCTTCACGACCGCCTAAAATCGCAACCATAGCTCCCATATTTCTATCTAATAAGCGAGTTACTTTACCATCATAAGTTTCACCAAGTACAGCATCAGCAACAATTCCTTCAATAATAGAACGAGCTTTATCAGCTTGTTCACGAGAACTTGAAGCAATAGTCACAATACCTTCATCGGTAATATCAATAGTAGCACCAGTATCAGCAATAATACCTTTAATTACTGAGCCGCCTTTACCGATTACATCTTTAATCTTTTCTGGATTAATCTTGATTGTATATAAACGAGGAACCAACTCAGATAATACACGTGGATATGGTAAAGCCGCTTTCATTAAACCTAAAATATGCATACGACCTTCACGAGCTTGTTGTAAAGCTACTTGCATAATTGGTTTACTGATACCTTCGATTTTAATATCCATTTGTAGTGCAGTAACACCTTTTTCAGTACCCGCAACTTTGAAATCCATATCACCTAAATGATCTTCATCACCTAGAATATCAGTAAGAATTGCAAATTTATTACCATCTAGAATAAGACCCATTGCAACACCAGCAACGTGATCTTTAACTGGCACACCAGCATCCATTAATGATAAACAACCACCACAAACTGTAGCCATAGAAGAAGAACCATTTGACTCTAATACTTCTGATACCACACGTAATGTGTATGGAAATGCTTCATGAGTCGGTAAAACTGCTTTTAATGCACGTTTAGCTAAGTTACCATGACCAACTTCACGACGCTTAGGAGCACCAATGCGACCACATTCACCAGTTGAGAATGGAGGGAATGCATAATGTAACATAAATTTATCAGTATAGCTACCAGAAATAGCTTCAATCATCTGCTCATCCATCTTAGTACCAAGAGTCGCAACCGCTAAAGCCTGAGTCTCACCGCGAGTAAAAACACTAGAACCGTGAGTAGATGGTAAGAATGATGTTTGAATATCAATCGGACGAACTGTACGAGTATCACGCCCATCAATACGTGGTTCACCACTTAAAATTTTGCCACGAACAATTGCTGATTCTAAATCAAATAAATGATTATTAACTGTATTTAATTGATCTTTGTTTTCTTCAGTAATAACAGCTTCTAAAACACGTGCCTTAACTTCATCATTTTTAGCTGAACGTGCTTGTTTTTGACGAATATTGTA
>RXKI01000013.1:7778-8260 GCA_003962895.1 Neisseriaceae bacterium | reverse complement strand
AGATTTTGAGCTGCTTTGCCTGTAGGAGCGAGCCCATAAACAGCATAGCCTCCCGCTTTCCAGATATCATGACAAACACCAATAGCTGTTGTCTTGCCCGCTCCTGCAATTCCAACAACACATTTGATCTGTCCTTCCTCTACCAAATGATGGATTGCCTTTATTTGATCTTGAGAGAGTCCTCCATGCGTTTTTAGCTCCTCATTGGCCTTTGCAATGGCATCTTCAATGTGTGCTTCCTGAACACCATGGGTCTTAGAATTTCCTAGCTTTTTAGCTTGCTCAATCAGAGATCTTTCAGCTTTGAGCATACTGCGGGTCGTATAAATGGCTTTATCGTCTTTTTCCATGCGCAATAAAACCAACTCATTCGAACATTTAAGCTTAGCTTCTAACCTTTCAAAGAGAGGAGCATTATCCACATACTGGTGAAGTTTCTTTTGTACATCAGCCCACATAAACGTCGAGTGATGCTTGGTCAC
>RXKI01000013.1:0-7728 GCA_003962895.1 Neisseriaceae bacterium | reverse complement strand
AAGATTACGGAGCTGAACATCATAAAAGGCTTTAGCCTTATCTGTGACAAAAGAAAACTCGTCACTACCCTCCAGCTTTTGAATTCTCTTTTCTTGCTCAATAATGCCGTGTAGTTTGGTAAATGTTTGTGTCATATGACTGGCTACTTCAGAAAATTTTCCTTTAGCCACAATACCCATACAATTAAACCCAGCAACATTAAATGGCGTATCTACAAATTCAAGTTTAGCTGGCACTCCACCAGTTTCACTCAAGTATTTTAAACGTAACAACCCTCGTTCATAATCTTTACCAACAACTATAGTCATAAATTTTTTAAAGAAAAACATGAAAAATGGTAAATTACCGATCATATGCCAATTTATTAATTGTTTTCCACTTTGTTCTGTAATCGTAAATTTTACTTTTGCTTTTGATTTAAATGGTGTAAAAAACGTCAAATCATAATATAGCGTATCACCATCTGTATTCACATACTCAATTTGACCTTTGCCAATTAATTTACTATCCCATGAAGTAATATCATTCTCAGTTTTATTAATTGTATTTGGATCTAGGCATAACCATGGCGACCATTTCTCCCAATTACTTAACTGACGGATATTTTGCAAAATAGTTTCACGAGGAGCATCAATAACTATACTTTTATCTACTATAAACTTCATTAATTCACCATTATCTTTATTGGTATACAAAGTTATAATTATACCATTAGAATACGTGTTAAATTATGGCTAATTAACCTCTTACAGCGCACGCCATTTTCTATAAATATTTCGCCAGCTAAATAACCATGATAAAATACTCTCATATATAGAGTTTTTATTAAAAGAGTTATCCACATGGAAAATTGCTTATTTTGTAAGATAATTGATAAACAAATACCTAGCAAATTAATTTATGAAGATGCTGATATATTTGTGTTTCATGACATTAATCCTGCTGCCGAAGTACATTTTTTATTAATTCCTAAAGAGCATATTGAAAGTATGTTAGAACTTACTGATAAGCATCAAGAGCTTATGGGTAAAATGATGGTTAAAGCTAATAAATTAGCTATAGAACACGGCTTAACTAAAGGCTATAAAACTCAAGTGAATACTGGTAAAAATGGCGGACAAGAAGTATTTCATTTACACATTCATGTATTTGGTAATCGAGGTTAAATCATGGGAAGCTTAAGCATTGGTCATTGGATAATTGTTTTACTAATTGTTGTAGTAATATTTGGTACTGGCAAACTTAAAAACCTAGGTAAAGACGCTGGGGATGCAGTAAAAAATTTCAAAGATGCAGTAAAAGATAAACCAGAAAACAATCAAGAAAATTCAGACAGTAAATAAATGTTTGGAATTAGTTTTGGCGAACTTATTATTATTGCAATAGTTGCAGTTATAACATTTGGTCCAGAGCAACTTCCAATCATTGCTAAAAAGCTAGGTCAGATAGTAGCATATTTCAAAAATACGAAAAACAATATAACTGAACAAATTTACCAACATGTTGGCATTGATGAATTTAATCAGCTCAAAAACGACATTTCGCAAACTGTTGACGACATTCGTGGCTCGCTAAACCTAAATCAACACTACGAGTACAGCGAAAGTATCGCTAACTACTCTCTTGATGAATTTCTCTATCAACCAGAATTAGACTTTGATAGTCAACCAGAGTTATTTGATGAATGATAATCCATCTACTATTGACACCTTAAGTAAAAACTTAATCGAACTTCGCAAGCGATTAATTTTTAGTTTACTTGGAATTATACTAATAACCCTAGGTTTATTGCCATTTTGTCGAGACATATATCAAATTATTGCGAATCCATTAATGACATACCTACCCCAAGGTAGCCAATTAATCGCGATCGATGTAGTCGCTCCATTTTTTGTACCAGTTAAGTTTACTCTTGCCGTGGCATTTTTTCTAAGCATGCCAAATACAATTTACCAGATTTGGCAATTTATCGCACCCGGTTTATACAACAAAGAAAAACTTTTAATATTTGGCACGATGATAAGTAGCTTTATACTTTTTGCTTTTGGGGTTATGTTTTGCTATTTTACTGTATTGCCAATGCTATTTAAGTTTATTACTGGCTTTAAAATGGCAGATATTGCAATGATGACTGATATAGATAACTACCTAAATTTTATACTGAAATTATTTTTGATTTTTGGCATTGCATTTGAAACACCAGTTATAATTTTCATTTTAGTCAAATTGAATGTACTAACCATCCAGCAATTAACCAAAGCTCGAAAATATTTTTTCGTTGGCGCATTTGTAATAGCAGCAATTGTTACCCCACCAGATGTTATTTCTCAGATTACATTTGCACTATCTTTATATGCTTTATATGAGCTTGGAATAATATTTAGCCGACTTATCCCGCAACGTGATTAGCACTAAAGACTAGCTGATAAAACATAAAGAGTACATTAATACCAACCACACTAATGAAAATCGGGCGTACTAGCTTAGAGCCTTTTAGTATAACCATTTTTGCACCTAAATAACCACCAGCAAACTGCCCAATTGCCATAATTAATCCAAGGACAAAATTAACATGTCCTAAATACATAAAAACTATTAACGAGAAAATATTACTTTTCAGATTAAGCATCTTTGCATAGCCTGATGCTTGTAAAAAGCTGTAACCTAAGAAAAACACGATCAGAATTATCCAGAAATTACCAGTACCAGGACCAAAAAATGCGTCATAAAAACCAATAATGAAACCAAACAACGAAAAGAACGTATATTCGTTCATCTTCTTATGCCCTTCTTCTACTCCAAGCGACTTATTGAAAAGGTTAAATAAAAACACTCCAAGCATTAGAAATGGAACGATATAATGCATGAATTCATTAGGTAAATAACTAGCGGCAACTGCACCCAATACAGCACCAACAAACCCCATGATTAATCCACGCGACACCGTTCTTAAGTCAATCAAACCATCTTTATAATATTTGTAGGTTGCAACACTTGTACCAACAGCACTTTGTAATTTATTGGTACCCAAAGCCATAGCCATTGGCATACCAGTATAAACCAAGGCAGGAAGGCTAATTAAGCCACCACCACCCGCAACAGCATCAACAAAGCCTGCTAAAAACCCCATGAAAATTAAAAACATATACATAACATATGGGTAGTTTTGAAAAATATGTTGCATGGTTAAACCTTAAAATAAAATCTCTATTAATTATCAAGATTCTAATATATCTAACAGAAAAACTTGAAAGTATTTAGATAATAAATTTAGACTTAACGAACACTATCAAAGTTACGTAAAACACATAATAAATAACGCGGTTGGTGCTATAATGTTAAGCTTTTAATTTATACATAAATCATGAAAAAACAATACTCTGTTAGCCTAGTTGTTGCGATAGTTTTGATGTGGACGCTCCCTGCGATGTCCACTGATATCTATTTACCATCACTACCTAACATGGCAAAATACTTCGACGTTACATTAAGCGAAGTTCAACTGACCATTTTCTTTTATACAATGGGCTTTAGTATTGGTGCATTATTTTTTGGCCCAATTTCAGATCGTATCGGTCGTCGCCCTGTTGTAATCGCTAGTATGGCATTTTCTGCAATCACATCATTAGTCGCATGTATTACACCAAATTTAACTGTTTTATTTATTGCTCGTTTTCTACAAGGTGTTGGATTAGTTGGAGTTGCCTCAACAATGCGTGCAATTACCAAAGACGTCAGCCCAGATGCTGCATCAATGGCAAAGTTTGGTGCAATTTTGGGAATAGCAGTACCAATTGCATCGGCTGTAGCTCCAATTTTAGGTGGTTATATCGAGAGATTTTTTTACTGGCGAATGAGCTTTGCATTTTTGTTTGTCTACATACTTATATTTTTGGTATATTCAATAAAAAAATTCCCAGAAACCAACCACGAAAAATTAGAACGACCATTCAAATACTTATTAAAAGACTACAAAGAAGTTCTGTTTAATCGTACTTTTTTTAGTTATAACCTCGTAACTGCAATGTCCTTATCAGCGATGTATGGTTATTTAACTGTATCACCTAAACTACTCCAAGTAAAATATGGCTTAAGCCCAGAAGCATTTGGCTATACCAATTTATTAGTTACCGTGTCACTAATCGCCTCTAGCTTTTTAAATAGTAAATTAATTAATCGCTTTGGCATCGATAGATTATTAAAAATTGGGGTCTACATTATTGGCTTTTCTGGAATGTTTTTCGTAATTGGCGGCGTACTTCCTATTGATAGCATATACCTAATTTTAGTACCACTATGCATAATGGTCTTTGGTTGCGGATTCATCTTCCCTAATGCAAGCGCTGGAGGAATGAGCTTATTCCCTAAAAATGCAGGAACAGCTGGTGCAGTATATGCCTTCATTCAAATGCTTGGTGGCTCAATTGGAAGCGGTTTAATCTCATCAGTTTCGCATCGTTTTGATGCTCAAATTTGCTTGGGCGTACTACTAATAATTCAAACCTTAATTGGTTTATATACTGTATCATATTTAATAAAAAATAAAGAATAATTATCTATTTCATAAGGATTTAGAATGCAAAAAATTGACCAGATATTAGAAGCAATAAAAACAAATAGTTTAGTTAAGCTAACTAATTTAATTAACGATAGCTATGATATTAATCAAGCTAACTCACAAGGAGTTACACCATTAATTCAAGCTTCTAGCTCTGGCTCATATGCAGCTGTTGAAATACTATTACAACTTGGCGCAAATACACAAATTAAAAATCAGCAAAACCAAACAGCAATAGAGATTGCTCAAGTTTTTGGGCATAATAACATTGTTGAACTAATTAATAAGTACATAACTAACGACACACCTCATGATGAATACGATTTATTTCATGATTTATTTGATGCCGTTGAAGATAATAATGCTGATGCATTAATTCGTACATTAAACCGTGGCGCTAATGTTAATAGTCAAACTTCAAAAGGTAATAGTGCACTATCAATTGCTGCATCTGATGCAAATATTGATATCATCAAGATTTTATTAGCAGCTGGTGCTGACTTAGAATTAACGGATAAATTTGGTTGGACACCATTAAATTATGCAATTTATAGCGAAAACCATACTAATTGTGAAGCTTTATTAAAAGCTGGTGCAAATGTAAATCATCAGGATATCTATGGAATTTCGCCATTACAGTACGCAGCAAAATACGGTCTAACTAAATTTATCACTTTATTACTAGAGCATAAAGCTGATATTGACTATGCCGATACTTATGGTTGGAGCGCTTTATTTTTTGCAATTTGGAAAAATCAGTACAATGCAGTTGAGCTATTAATTAAAGCTAATGCAAATCTATTTCATCTTGATATCTATGGCTGGAACGCGCTATTTTATGCTGCCAAAGAAGGTAATACACAAATTGCACAGCTGTTATTAAATAATGGTATTTCAATGAAAGCACAAGACAAACAAGGCTGGAATGCGTTATTTTTTGCTATTTGGCATAACCATAGCGACACCATTAAAATGTTAATTGAAAACGGAGCAAATCCAGAGCAATCAGATTTACTTGGCAATACCCCACTTTCTTTTGCAGCGCGTAATGGATTAAATCAATCTATTGAAACATTAGTTGCAATGGGTGCAACGATTAACCGCTGTGATCGCACCGGATGGTCTCCACTATTCTTTGCAACGAATAAAGGTCATCTTGAAACAATTGAGTTATTAGTTAAGCTTGGTGCACGAATTAATCAAGTTGATGTGGCACATTGGACGCCATTATTTTATGCAGTTAGAAACAATAATATCCCTGCAATTAATTTATTACTTAAATTAGAAGCCAACATTGATCACTATGATGATTATGAGCGTTCAATCGTTGCAATCGCTGCAAAATCAAATAATGCTGAGGCAATTGATTTATTAATCGCAAATGGTGCTGATGTTGAAGATTTAGATTATTACCAAATGTCTGCTTTGGATATTGCTGAAGAAAAGCACTATCACGATGCTGTTATTGCACTAGTTAAAAACGGTGCAAGTATGAGTAGACGCAATCAAGATTGTGGTAAAACACTAATCTGGGCAACTAATCATAATAAAATTGAAGAAGTAGAAATATTATTAAAAGGTGGCGCTAATTTAGATTATTCTAATAAGTCATATTGGACACCATTAATGTACGCTACTCGTAATGGTTTTTATGAAATTGCTGAACTATTAATTAACTATGGTGCCAATCTGGAGTTTAGTGATGAATATGAATGGACTCCATTAATCTTTGCCGCGTGGTACGATCAAGTGGCAATAGCTGAACTGTTAATTAAAAACGGTGCTCAGATAGAACACAAAGAGCAACACGAGCGTACAGCGCTATTAATCGCAGCAGAGCGTGGCAATCTAGATTTAGTTAACCTCTTACTTGCATATGGTGCTAATTACGACCAACGAGATGACGAAGATTCTACAGCTTTAGCATTGGCAAATAGTCGTAAATTCTATGATATTGCTGAAGTACTAAAAAATGCAAACAATGTTAAACCAATTTTAAAAGAACAATTAATTAGTTCATTAATGGCAAAAGATTTATTATTTGCCGTACAAAATGGTACAGCTAGGCAGGTAAAAGTAGTCTTACAGAATAATGAAATAAATATTGAACAGCAAGGCGAAAAAAATCGTACAGCACTATCTCTTGCCTCAATTGAAGGTAAATCAAATATAGTTCGTGCACTATTAAATGCCAAAGCAAATATTGAGCACACTGATATTAATGGTGAAACACCACTTATGCTTGCTGCTGATCGCGGTAAATCTAACGTGATGAAACTACTACTTGCTGCTGGTGCTAATTTAGAGCATCAAAATTACTCAGGTAGAACTTCGCTTGGAATGGCCGCATTAAATGGTAAAAACAATCTAGTTAAGCTATTACTTAGTGTAAATGCTAAATTAGAGCAAGTAGATTTAGATGGTCGCACTCCACTTTTAATGGCAGCTCGACAAGGAAAGTTACAGGTAGTTGCGACACTTCTAAAAGCAGGTGCTAACAAGCAACATAAAGATGCTGAAGGCATGACTGCTTTAGCATTGGCTGAACAATATGCTCATACAAATATTGTTAATTTAATTAAATCATTTGAATAAGGTAATAGAGGTGTTTATTAGTACCTCTTACTCTAACTCATGAAAATATATATCGATGCAGATGCATGCCCTAAGCCAGTTAAGGAAGTAATATTTAATATTGCTCGAAAAGCTACTCATGAGATAGTTTTTGTTACTAATCAATTTATCAATTTACCTGCCTTACCAAATATTCGCTTACTACAAGTTGCTAATACTTTAGATGCAGCTGATGATGAAATTGTAAAATTAGTGGAAAATGGCGATTTAGTTATCAGCAATGATATTCCACTCGCAAGTCAAGCTATTGAAAAAGGCGCTGAAGTAATAACTACTAGTGGTAAATTATTTACTGCACAAAATATTAAACAGCAGTTAGCTGTGCGAGATTTAATGACCCATTTGAGAGATAATTTACAAATTACTAGCCATAGCAAACCATTCTCTAGTCAAGATAAACGTAACTTTGCTAATGCAATTCAAAAATGGTTATCTAAAAAACAATATGAATACAGCACCTTAACCCAAGTTAAGAAATTTAATGATGGTCATGATATATAACTATTACTATTGTGTACATAATCAAAGCTCAAAA
>RXKI01000123.1:6068-11318 GCA_003962895.1 Neisseriaceae bacterium | reverse complement strand
TTATTTTACGTTTGCTAACCAAGGGCAAAAATATTGATTTTAAAGTTAATCCTGAAACTGGCGAAGTAATCATTAGTGCAACTGGTGGTAGTGGCAAAGACTATGGAGCAAATCTACCTCTTGAGCTTAAAGATGATAAGTTTGGAATGTTGTTTGATAAAGAGTTCTTTGAG
The DNA here is from genome assembly GCA_003962895.1 of Neisseriaceae bacterium. Classification (GTDB taxonomy): domain Bacteria; phylum Pseudomonadota; class Gammaproteobacteria; order Burkholderiales; family UBA11063; genus Aquella. Next base: position 11,145 of record RXKI01000123.1, on the reverse strand, counting down.
ATATACAAACCTACTGTTCTCGATGAATTATCGGAAGAATATCCAAAGGAAACTTATTTCTTAAAACAGTTAAGTGAGAATGAGCCTGTTGAGGGTTCACTAACACTTAGTAAAGACTTCATTGATGCCCTTAACGATGCTTTTGACAATATTGAAACTCAAGTTGCAGCGATTGGAGAGGTTGCTAACACAGCACTAAGTGAAGCTGGAGAAGCTACAACTCTTGCTAAGAGTGCATTGGACGTTGCAAATAAAGCGGTTAAAGATGTTCAAGGCTCTGAAACTTCTACAGCCGTTGTAACTGTCGAAACAATAAATGGAGTAAAAAAAGTTAAAGTTGATATGAAAAATCAACCGCAACCTATTTTAAATATTCCTTTGTATGAGTTTAGTGGAACGATTACAGCAACTTATAACAAAGACATTATTCCAGTTGTAAACACTACAATGATGAAGAATCCTTTACCGACTAAAGAGATTTCAATCAGTATGTTTGTGGTAGATTCTTTTTACCCAGACAAATCGAAATGGTTTGTAGTGTGTTTAAATCTAAATTCAACTGTTGTAAAAATAGATGGAGTTGATACCGTTGTAGCTGCTGATATGTTTCATTATGTCAGAGTTAGTTACGATTTAGTTAGCCCAACTAAGTCTTTATTCGTTGATTTAGGTTATTTGCAGTTTAAATTCGACCCTAGCGTCATAATAAACAACCCAGAGCTATATAAATATAATCAGCAATTAATCAGCTTTAAGGCTCAATCATACAAAGAAGTTGGTGCTTTAGAAGATTATCCTAACTTTATTGATAATACTAATCCTGGTGGTTTTTCTTGGGGCAAGTCTAACAATATTGGTACAAATGGTTTTATAACTGTAGCACCTCAAACAACATTTATCTATGATGGTCGTCAAATAAATGCTGGGGATGGCGTTGCTCAATTTGTTATCAATATGCAAAGCAACCAATTTAGTACTGGTTTTGCTAAGTTTCTATTATTCAAATGTGAAGCAACATCTGCATTAGCAACGTCTATATTGAGATTGACAGTTAATGCTAATACAAACACTAAAATTGTCAGCAATAGACCTTATACTGTATTTGGAGAAAAGTCTTTCATCTTCAATAACACAATAACCTGCATGGACAAAGATGCGAAACGATACCTGTTGGTAGCTATCTATTGTCATAACAATAATCTTATATTTGATTTTAGTAACTTTTAAAAAGGAAATTTTATGCGAACAATAAACTTAGCAATTACATTATCACTAATGATATTAGCAACATCTTTACTAACTGGATGCTCAACTGAGAATCCATACAATCCTTTTGTTTGTGAATCCCAGCCACGAGATGAACTGATGCTCAACTCATTACAAGCTCAAAAGATAAATCCAGAAGCAATAGCAACTGGTGTAAATCTTGGAAGTGTACAAGTGTCAGCTTCAACTTTTACTGTCAATACGCAGTTCCTGAATATTGTAAATATAGCTGTCTCAAAATTAGGAACACATGATATTTTGGTTGTTTATACTGATATTGATGCTTGTAATCAAATGCAGTATCTATATGCGAAATTCATCTTAACTCAAGTAATTAGTCATGGACTAAAAACTAATAAATTGATTTTTGTGGATAAAAAATCAAATGACATATTGCAAGATGGCAAAGAAGCTACTATCAACTTTGAATTTATAGTGGTAGATAAAACGAAACTTTAACAACAAACAGAGAGGGAATATGCAGTTTTTAGATTTAATTCTCTCTCATCTTGAACCTCATGAAGTTTTTTTAGCGGTTGTAGTCATTGTTCTTGGAGCATTTTGTTCATTTTGTGTTGTAACAATAGTGGCAATGTTTACCAAATCTAAAGTTGATACACCAATATTCAAACTGAACGTAAATAAGGAAGATGAGAAATGACACATTTAGACAAAAAAGATAAGATAATAAATGGCTTATCATACACCATAGTTTTGAAACATCGCAAGGCTATGATTCTTAGAGCTGGGTTAGCTACTATAGCTATCTTATCATTAGTAACCATTGGCATTATTGACTTAGAAAAAGGCTCTCACATGGAAAGCCTTGTTAATCCTTTGTTGAAACCATCATTTATGTCGCTTGGCATGATGTGGATTTTCTTATCTGGTATAGAGGTTATCCCTACGGTAATTTCGACAAATAGTGCAACCATCCCATTATGGATAAAAATTTATCGCCATGCAGTAGTTGGAGTAGTTGTTTTTTATGTGGTCTGTAAATATTTCTGGTTAAAAGTAGATTTTTACGCTGATATTAGCTTATTATTTATTATTCCGATTTCGCAATGGACTTCTTTACTCGCTGATACAGTTGGCAAAAATGATAAGAGTACAGAAGTGATCTTCGTATATGAGGAGAAAGAAAGTCATGAGTAACATTTTTGAAGAAATTGGTAAAAAAGTAGTTAGCGAGATTGTTCATACTGGAGCAGAAGTTGTAGTTGATATTGCTAAAAAAGGTGTGAACGAGTTGCATGATATTGTTCGAGATAAAGAGCCAGTGCCATTACCACCTGCTTTAAATCATGAAAAGGAAGAAACTAAATGAAAATATCTCAAAAAGGTATTGAGCATATTAAACAAGTAGAGGGTTTAAAGCTAACTAAGTACGTTTGCTCGGCTGGCAAAAACACAATCGGAATCGGTCATGTCATTCAGCCTAATGAAAACTACACAACCATTACTGTTGAAAAAGCAGAAGAGTTGTTTAAGCACGACATCGAGAATGTTGAGAACTGGTTAAATAAAAATGCTTCATGGTGCAGTCAGCATGAGTTTGATGCACTATGTAGCTTCTTGTTTCAATATGGGACAACTTTGTTAGCACGTGGCTTTATTAATACTCATAACGCTATCGTGCAAGGTAATAAAGCTGAGGTATTAAGGTTTTTGGAAAATGACTTTAATCATGCGGTTGCAAAAAACAAAGACGGCTTACTTAAATCTCGTCGCCAAAAAGAAATTAGATTATTCAAAGGAGAGTAATAAATGGTTTATGTAGATAATAGCAAACTTCAAAAGTGGATAGACACTTTAAAAACAGGCTCGGCTGGAGAAATGGTAGCGTTATATAGTTTTAGCTCTATTCTGTTGCCTACACTTTCATCTCAAATGAGAATAAGCTATGAAAGTAAATTAGATTACTTTAAGCATTTTTTATCAAAAAAACCAAAGGTTACTGCTGTTTATGATATTCAGGAACAGTATGGAAAAATTACAGACAGAGTTATTTTGTCAGGTAATTATGATTTTGAGTTTGAAGATGGAGCTATAGCAAAAGCTAGGTTTACTTTTGTTTATGATGCTAAGAGCGATTTAATTTTAACTCATCATTCAAGTTTACAGCCTGAAACCAAGGATATGTTTACGGCTTCTATTGATTCTAACTTTGTATTTTAGAAAGGAAATATTGTGTGTACTGAATTAATGATTCAATCAAAAAACAAAGAGGTTGTTGTCGCTCGAACAATGGACTTTGCATCTGCAACTGGGCAGAAATACGGTTTATTCAACGCTGGAGAGAAGATTGCTAATCCATTTGATGAAACTATAGCATCAAGCGTAACTGTTCCATTTAAAGCTAAATTTAGCGATATTGGTTTTACTGTACTTGGTAAACACTTTGGAGCGAGAACAATCAGCGACGGTTTTAATCAAGCAGGTTTATCTTTGGCTACATTATGGTTAGCTGATACGTCTTTTGATACAAGCGTTAAATGTCCGAGTGATTGCATTTCTGGTCTTACATTACCTCAATTAATTTTGGGTACTTGTAAAACTGTTGATGACGTTAAGGCATTATTCAAAGGCAAACGAGTAAATTTACCAAGTGAATTTATATCAAACTTTGCAACGATCCATTTATCAATTACAGAAAAATCAGGCAAACAAGTAGTTGTTGAGTTTGAAACAGTTGATGGTAAAGATGGTGTACCAGTATTCTATGAAAATACGGTTGGCGTATTAACTAATGCGCCTAAATTTGCATGGCACTTGACTAACCTACGTAACTATGTTGGTGCAACTGAGAAGTTCAATATTGAATCAGGCAAGATTTTAGGTGCTAAGGTTAAAACAACTGGTTTTGGAAATAACCAACGTGGTTTATTAGCTGATGGTACGCCACCAAGCCGTTTTGCTTTAACTACAATTCTAAAATCATTAGCCCTTGATTATACTATCCCAAGCAATGCACATGAATCAATGGTATTGGCTGATAAGATTATTAGCAAGGCTACTGTAATCATTGGTACATCGGCTAACCATGGTACTACTTCGCCTGATTATGATTATACTCAATGGACTGTGTTGAAAGATTTAACTAACTTCAAGATGTATCAAAAGTCAGATACTGATTTGAATTATGTTGAGTTGGAATGTAAACCGTTGAAACTAGAGTGCAACAATGAAGAAGTAATAGCGTTGTTCGCTTAATTGTAACAATTCACAAAAGCAAACCCCCGCAGAACTGAGAATTCTAGCGGGGGTTTTTATTTGATAAACCAAAATCATGAGGTAATTATATTGGAAAATAAGACAGATGTCAATGTAAATATTAATGAGGGAGCCGTTAAAATGGGTGAGTTATTAGAGCGCAGTAAAAATCTACGCATATTCATTTTGGAAATAGTGGCAATAGCATGTGGTACTATTTTATTGATACCAATTTCTTTTGCTTTTGCAAAATGGTTATTCTGACAAAGCAAAACCCCGCAGAGTAACGAACTCTAGCGGGGTTTTTATATAACGAGATATTATAACAGGTGTATTGTATCATAAAATGAATTTTTACAGTAATGAGTATTTTATTATGATTTTAGAAATTATACGTGACTCAATCACATTACAAATCATGTTTTACACCTTTGTATTTGCAGGTGTAGTTAAAACAGTAGTCAGATATTTACCCAATATAACTGAATTTATCAAGCAATTACACAATCAAAATAAGTGAGATTTCAATCTTATTTAAAGCAAAACCCCACTGGACTGCAATCCTTGTGGGGTTTTTATATAACGACATATTATA
>RXKI01000123.1:3026-6018 GCA_003962895.1 Neisseriaceae bacterium | reverse complement strand
TATATAGATGTTCGGAATTTTTGTCAATGAAGGAGCTAATGAAATGGCTGACAAATTTGAAACAAATCACAAGTTTAGGCGCTTTGCATGGACTGCACTTATATGTGTAACTATCATAACGCCATTAATATTTTTTGCAACATATGGTTTACCAAAGATACTAGAGTTATTTATTAAGTAATTTTTCAATCAACTCAATCATCGTAATGCCTTCAGATTCAGCACGCGCCTTTAATCGGTCACGTAACTCTTTAGGTACTTCAATTTTAGTCTTAGTAGTTTGAATTTTTGCTTTATAGCGTTTATCAGCTTCTTTTTGTGCTTCAGTACGAGCCATAATTTACTCCAAAAGAGTAGGGTGGGCTTGAAACCCATCCTGATTATTTATTACGATCTTGCCAAAATAATACCAAAATAATAATTGATACTATTAATTGAGCTACAGATAAAATTATTTGCAACATTTTCATACCTTTATAAAATTAAATTATTTGCTTTTTGTTTGTAATTATTTTATAATTTCGTAATGGATTGATAAGGGCTTTCGCCCCTATCTTAGCGTTTACCTAGTAATGCCGTTATCAGTTGTGTTAGAACTAATAAAATTTGCAGAACTAGGAAAGCTCGCTTCCATTTACGTTTTTTCATATTCACCTCCTTTCTTTATTTGAATACTGTATTGTATCACCGATAGTGATATGTGTCAAGAGGTAAAATATGTTATTTACACCTACCTGTAAATAATATTACAAAATACAACAATAGCCTAGATTAATTCTAGGCTATTTGTTTAGTGCGTATCACGTCCGATTAACTCTGGTAAGTAATTCATTTTTTCATCAAACGTAAGTTCTTTATTTGCATATAGATTGATAATGCGTTGCTTTATATTATCATCTGCTTGTAGTGTACCTATAATTCTATTAAGAAATATAATGCTATGAAACTCATATGGAGTACTTGTCGTTTGCTTTTTAACATACTTATCAAATAACTTCATAAATAACTCAGTGTTTTCAGATTCACGAATGCCTTTTTTTCTCAGTGCTACGTTTTCATGAAACCATATGCCACCAAAAGATAGCATGTTTTCACCATAAATCGCTACATTATTAGCGGCATCAATTCCATTATATGCATGTAAAAATTCTAGTGCAAAATAGCTATCAATTAGCATAAACAAATTTTCTGCAATTTGACAGTAAGTATCTGGAGAATCTTTATATGTAACCCAAATGTTACTTCTAATTTGATGTAAAACATTTCTATTGGGTTTTAAAAATTTAAGTTTTTTAAATCGCCTAATATCATCTTTTAATTTAAAGCCCATCGCTATACCTTTAAAATATTAATAACAATATATTTTAACAAATCACTTACTGACATTTCGCAAATCATGCAAATTTACCCACTCCTCACCGCTAAAGTCTGTGACAAAACGCACAGGCTGAGAGCCAAACATTTCAACTCTTAGTTTATTCATGATGCTTTTACCTCTTTAGTAATTAATTCAATGGCACGTTGATTGTAGAAATATTGCTCAACTTGTTTACGAGAGTATTTTGACTGACCTAAGCGCTTCTCACAGTACTGCGTATTATCACGTAAACCAAGGCGAGTAATAATATGACCAATTGCATTACCAGATAAGCCGAGTTTCATACCAATTTGCTCAGGTGATAACATTTCTTCATTTGAAGCTGGTAGCATTAGTTCTAATGGTAACACTGGATTATTGTGATGAATGATATTTGCAATCAAAACTTGTTTACTTTTTTCGCTAATATCCATTGCATGAATTTCTTTTAATTCTAAACGCATTAATGATGCATTTCCAATTGAGCTTTTTGGCGTTGGTGTTTTGTTTAAATTTACTGAGCCATTTTTTAATAACTCTTTAATCTGCATATTGCACCAGATTGCAAATTTAGGATTACACCATCGAGCAAACTCAAGTGCCACATCTTGATTAGCCCAAGTACCAGGATTTTTACCTCCCTTAACTACCTTAAGTATCTGATTTGCTTCAAACCCAGAATTCTGGGTTTGGTATTCTGTTAAGTATTCTTGAGTGGATTTTAGCTCTCTCCATGCAAAAACATCTTTGCCGTTGGCTTTTGCCATTTGGGTGAGATTTAACATTACATCATCACCTAAATCAAAGGTAACGATTTGGTCATTGAATCTACGTTGAACGATTTCATGTTTCATGATAGCTTCCTTTTTAAAATCATCATGTTGTTGGTTAAATAGTGGCATTACCTGAGTAAGAATCAACTCAGATAGAATTGGTTTGTATTTGTTAGCAACTTGGTTTTGTGTAGTTTGAAATAACTGTTGGACTTGAGCGATGGTAAGACCCATCATACGACTGCGTCCAAATTTATAGTTTAAATCAATAGCAACAGCTGATTTCTCAATTTCTAGTTCATTAAGACCGAGAAATATAGCAATTTTGCTTTCGATTAATTGATGATTTACTTCGATTAAAAAGTCATCAAAATATAAGTTATTACTAATTTTGATTAGTTCGAATTGACATTGATTAGCTTGAATAGACGTGTCTATAGCCATTGGTAAGTTTGACATGATGATTTCCTAGTTGAAAAGTTTTTGAATTATCTACACATATTTTGAAGTATGAGTAGAGCAGGATGTTCAAAATCCGCAACTAGTCGGACGTGCTTATTTAGATATATCGCACCATCCTACCCATTGATTAAGATATTTCCAAAATGAAAATAACTACCTAATGGTATAGGCAAAAAAAATAGCCATGCGATCGCATTGGCTGTACCGCTAGTTGTGAAGGATTTTGAAGTCCTAGCGGTATAATAAATCAAATCATCATGTTTTGTCAATAGGCAACAAAAAACCACCGAGTAAATCAGTGGTTATTCTTTAATTATTGCGCTTACCTTTTATAAGTGCAACAGCAACGGTTGCAAGAGATGTTCCGCCAACTACTGCAGCGGCTGCGTATGCGTGAAAA
>RXKI01000123.1:0-2976 GCA_003962895.1 Neisseriaceae bacterium | reverse complement strand
TCCGCCTCTTTACTGGTTTCTTCCATAAACCACTTAATGATTCCAGGTGTTTGTTGTTCAAGTTGTGTAAGGTATTCAGCACTTGGTAGTATTGGGCTATCTGTAGAGTGATGTTGAAAGTCTACCGCACCACCTTGACTATCTCTGGCGCTCAGTTTTGTGTTTTTGGTACCCATTTACGACTTCTGAAAATGTTTTAGCTACTTTTTGAGCATCTCCGCGTAATCTATCATTGTCACCAGCAAATCCACCTTTAGATAGTTTTAACTGTTCTACTGGTGCAAAAATATCCAATATAGAACCAAATCCAAATAGAAAATGTTGTATAGTTTTACTCATGATAAACCTCCTGTTATATAGGTTGATTGACAACCAACCTATATGTATTATAGTATAAATGTATCCTATTTTGCAAGGTTTAAAACTTATGTCGTTTCTTCCAAACTCTCAACCTCTCAGGCTCAAGCTCAACGAATCCAAAATCCTCATCTATGATTTGATATGTTAGTCCATTGTGGACGATTGAATCACCCTGATGATTTCCTTGGGTTAGGATAGGGTGGTTGTGTGAAATTTTCATGATATAATACTCCTTAATAAAAAAGAGCACTAATTATTAAATCTTCTGTTATCAAAAAACTTAATGATTAATGCTATGGTCACGGTTTTGGCACAGACCAAATTTAGATGCAAATAAACAATTATAATTCAATATGTTAATTTTTATGGTGTTACTTCCTGTCGAGGACACCATTTGAGATAAGTTATGTTAACTTTACAACAAAATATAGACCTTAGCTCATTCAATACCTTACGACTAAATTCAATAGCGACTAATTATGTCGTACTCAATGATTTAAATCAATTAACAAACCTCAAAAAATTAACTGACGCTGCTGAATCATATTTTATACTTGGCGGTGGTAGTAATGTTATTTTGCCTAACCAGTACAATGGGTTGGTAATCCACAATCAACTAAAAGGTATTTCAGAGGTCGAGCATAATACTTGTGTGCAAATTACTGCTATGGCAGGCGAGGTATGGGATGACTTTGTTGTTAAGTCGTTAGAGTTTGGTGGTTTTGGTTTAGAGAATCTGAGTATTATACCTGGTACAGTTGGAGCTTCTCCTGTGCAAAATATTGGTGCATATGGCGTTGAAGTAAAAGACTATATTGAGTATGTCACGGTTTTTGATTTACTCGATGGCAAAATATTACAATTAACTAATGATGAATGTAGATTTAGTTATCGTAACAGTATTTTGAAAAAAATGCATAATTATTTGGTTTTGAGTGTCACTATTATGTTGCCTAAGACTGCGAAATTAAACTGTAATTATGGTGATATTCAAAGCAAATTAAATAGCATAGAAAATCCAACAGCTTGGGATTTACGCGAGATAATTATTCAAACTCGTCAAAGCAAATTGCCAGATCCTGCTGTGATTGGTAATGTAGGAAGTTTTTTTCATAATCCAATTATTGAGGCAACTAAAGCAAGTCAACTACTAGAAAAATACCCAAATCTACCAGTGTATAAAACTGATATTGAAGATAAGCTCAAAATTTCTGCTGGTTGGTTGATTGATAATCTTGGCATGAAAGGCTTTACGCAAGGTAATTTTGCGGTGTATGATAAGCAAGCATTAGTAATTGTACATAATGGTGGCGGAGAAAAAGCTGAGCTACTTGAATTTGCTAATTTAATTCAAGCTAAGGTGTTAGAGGTTTATGACGTGCGATTAAATATTGAGCCAATTATTCTGTAACCCAATGAAACTAACAATAATAAATATTGCCAATAAAATGCCAGCTTGGATTCAAGATGGCTGTGATGAGTATTTGAAGCGCATTAATCATGGTAAATATAGTTGTCAGATAATTGAAATAAAAGCCGATAAAAATCCTAAAAAAACACCTCTTGAGAATATGTCAATTGAAGCTAAAAAAATAGAAGTAGCGATACCTAAAGATAGCTTTGTAATTGCACTTGATGAACGTGGTAAATCATATGACAGTATCAAGTTTGCTAATACATTAGAACAGACATCATTAAATCACTCTAATATTTGTTTCATAATCGGTGGGGCAGATGGCATTCACCCAGAATTACGTAATAAAGCGAATTTAATAATTAGTTTATCAAGTATGGTGTTTCCTCATGCGTTAGTGCGTGTAATTATCCTTGAGCAAATTTACCGTGCGATATCTATTTTAGAAAATCATCCATACCATCGTGAGTAAAGTAATAACGCCAGTTGTTTACACAACTAATGATTATAATGATCTAGTTAATCAATTAACCATTGGTATTGACAATGTTGAAATTAAACCAGCAGAGCTTCTTGATGAAGATAAGCCAGGTGTTTGTCTATTACTCAATGAAAATGGATTGATTGCTTATGTTGATGGATTCAAACCATTTAGTGTACATCAATTTTATAGCGAATTTATCGCTAAGCGTCGCGCTATCTTAAGTAAAGAGTTACTACTTGGTGCAGTTGGTTACGCTAAACTAAAAGACTATAATAATTTATCGGTATTGGATATGACAGGTGGGTTAGGGCGCGATGCAATTTTATTTACATTGGCTGGATTCAATGTAACTGTTGTTGAAAATAATCCTTATTTAACAATTATTCTGTGTTATTTGCAAGAGTCATTTGCAAGTGTTCTGTTTGACTTTAGAGTGGTGCATGGAAATAGCCATCAGCTATTAAAAACTACTAATGATAACTTTGATTTTATTTACTATGATCCAATGTTTGAAGATGGTAAGAATGCACTTGCTAAAAAAGATATGCAGTTGATTGATAAATTTATTGAGTTTAGCGGTTCATTGAATGATGAGAAACTATCTAATGATGAAATATTGAAATTAGCGCTTATTAAATCGCATAAATTTATTGTTAAACGTGATAAGAAGCAAGCAACTCTTTCTGCAAAGCCAACTTATCAAAAACTTGGTAAAACT
>RXKI01000100.1 GCA_003962895.1 Neisseriaceae bacterium | reverse complement strand
CACTCCCATTGCTGAGAGTGAGTTCTCTAAGAACGTAGCGCACGCTCCCTACCCTCGGGCCTATTTACAACAGGTCCGTATCAGGACGCTTCAATATCTCCTTTATTATATTTTATAGAGTAGGTGGCATACGCTGCATAAATATCATCAAAACCTTGCATAATACTAAATAGCTTCTCATAACAGGGTATAAAATAACCTACATGTTCTATGTTGCTTATTCTACCTTGCCATTTGTAATTATCGTACCTATATTTAATTAAAAAGACCTTTAGTTTTTCATCATTAGGAGGCCAGTAAATCACCTCTTTTGCCCATACTTTTATTGAATCAGGAGTGATGCCATATTCTTGAGGGTGTGCGCACCACCATGCCATTTGCGAAATAGCAAGAAAATCTTCTTCATTATCAATTTTCTCTAAAATATCTTCTTTGGTGAAACCACAATCAATCCCATATTTCTGTTTCAACTCCTGGGAATATAAAAAAGTAGGAATTGAGATGATAGGATTTTGTGCTAAAACCCTTAGCTTATCTTTAGCTTTCTCTTGGCCTAATAGTATTTGTACAAAAGCAGTCTCTAATTGAATTTCTAACTTAGAATGCTGGCTTGCTATCTCCAGTAATCTGATCGATTCTTCTGAGTTAACTGTTACCAATGCCGCACATCCGCTAACCGCATAGCTTAATTTTTGATAATTCGCATCTTTTATCCATTTTTCTATTACTTGTAAGTTATTGCCAAGGGGATTATATGATATTTTTTTATCGGCTGCCCATTGAGAAAACAGTTCAACAAAAGCTACCGTTCTAAACTTGTTGTACTGTAATAATTTATCCGCATTAATGGTAAATCTTTCAATAATTTTCTGATCCGCATTAGCAAAAGCCTTGATCGTTTCATAAGAAGTGTAATTATCAACCTCATTATTGATATCAGAAACAAACTCTATAAATAAGTCTACTGATTCTGGCGTGTATACGCAATACAGAGTTTCTAATATAAGGCCCTTAGTACCCTCTGATACATGCTGAAATATTAATTTCAGCACTGGGGTAATTTATTCAAAGTAATATAATAAAATTTTTGATTTTATATTTTTGCCGCGAGTAAAGTATTTTAATGTATCTCCTACTGGATCAAATGAATAAGAATAGTTATCTTTATTAGGAAGTTCTTGTAAGAGCTTAACAACAAAATCTACATCTTTATTGCTATTTATACTAATTTCTTTCTGTAATTTTTTATATTCATCGTAATTATCCTTATAAAATTTATAATCAAAAAGCTTTCGCAGATTTTTTTGATTTGTATTTAAAAATTCAGATCTAAATATCTTCATAAGACCGGTTCATAATTTTTTTAATAACATTTTTCTAAGTATCGGTTGATATATCATCCCAATCCGTGTTTCTTTCATCTATTAACCAATTAAGTGTATAATGTCTCTCCATTATAACGCTATTATCCAATCCGGCAGGGGGCTTAATACCTTTAATACGATTATTTCTTGTTGCCCAATGGTATCTGTAAATTAAGTCCGCCTGATCAAGGATTTCAGCTTCTGCCCCCAATTTTGCTTCTTTTAGAAACTGCTTGGCGCCTTTTTCTGATAATAGCGATACGGCTAAAGGTACATCACAAATTTTATCAGGATACTCTAATTGTTCTACAAACCCCAGTGCCCATAATAACGTCCAGTAAGCCTCATACTTCCATAAAAATTGGATTCCGGTAGTTTCATCAATATTATTATTGTAAATAAATTCTCGTTCTTTTCTTGTAAAATAACTATCTAGTTTGTAGAGGTGAATGATCTCTTGCACTATAGCTTGCTCAAGCCCTTCCGCTTTTACGGCAACAGTTTGTAATACCATTGCTCTATAAGCAACCTCTTCAGTGCTTCGGCGTAATGAAGTTCGATTATCTGTGATTATAGGTAAGTGTTCTATATAAGGAATATTTTGTGTTTTTAAAATTGCTATAGATCGTTCTTTTCTTAATTCTGATTCAGACATACCAGATTTGCTAAATAATTTTTAAACATAATTCTCTTCAATTACTAACTTTTTGAATCCTTTTCGTTTTTTTATATTAATATTCTTACCTCTAAATTAACTTGACAGTGCCCTTGTGTCAATTGGAGCTTAAATATTTTGTTGTTTTATGCAGCTAATGTCAAAAAATTTACTTATTACTTCTAATAATTCCTCTTCAGTTGCATTATTGCTTTCTTGTACAAGATAAGGCCTTTTATTACTGCTGGTAAGAAGTTCACATTCATAAAAATAATCATCGTGATTGTAGTAGGCTATATAAATTAACTTATCATCTTTCTGCAGTCCAAAGCGCATAAATCTCCTTCCCAGTGATCATTTACTACAGGAGCAAGATGGCCAAATGTACTGTTTACCAGTTTTATAAATTTTATTATCTCTTTGCTTTTTTTTATCACTTCAAAAATCTATTATCTATTAATAATTTTCTTGCTGTTCTTGCCTGTTTTCCTTTATATTCCCTTTGCGATGTATTTCACTAGTTACTGAGCCTTTTGATAAGCATTTTTTAATAACCTATAACCCACGTTTTTTCCACCATTCGTCAGTCCAGAATTCAGGTGGTACTTTTTCCCTATCATCAACAATTGGATCTGTTATATTATATTCCTTTTCTAAGGTAGCCCACCATTCATCTGATAAACTCTCACCTAAATATTTACCACAAAATGGACAAAATAATATTTGATACCCATCTGTATTGTTATACATCATATTATATTGTCTATCTCGAGGATAATACTTGATTATTACCTCCAACTTATTTTTGTAAAAGATAATCCTACCATTTAGTGTATCGGATAACATATTTTGACAACAGAATTTCATATCATTACTAAATCCTTTAATTCAGTACAAACTATTGTTGGAAAATTTTTATTGTTACTATTTTGAAACCAACTTTTAGGAATAGTTGATGGAAGTACTTTTCCGCACCACATGCAATTACTAATAGGTATTTTAGTTTTTATATGTAAAAAGCATTGCTCTTTAAATGAGTACATTACCAGTGCATCCTCTTTTTTAAAAACATAAAATTTATATCCATCTACACCCTTAGATAAATAAAAATTTTTACAACAAAAAAAAGCCATTATTTATTCCTATATAATTTACCAGTTACCGGATCCCTAGAACCAAGTTTGTTAAAATTATTATCATATACTTCAATATCTTTATGTTTATGATCCCATCTATAATATTCACGATCTTTACCGTTTAATCCATTATATCTATATTTACCACCATATCCTTTGTATGGCTTCGCTTCTTGCCATTGCGGGCTTTCTGATTTTTCGCATTCATAACGGTTAGAACCGTCTTTCTTCTTAAAGTGAGAGAATTCATCATCATCAGGCTCTAGATCACCAGGATCAGGCATGCCAAAAGCAGAGGTGTTTTTGAATTTACTTACTTGAGGATTTGTACTAGATTCGTGCTTACGTTTTTCTAAAATACTATCTTTCCAATCACTTTTATGAACATCAAACCCTTCTTGCCATATTTTTACCATGGAAGGAGAGAACCCCGGTAACTTACTCCATTCTAAATCTCGGGCGGGAGGAGTAAACAGGATTGATTTTTGTTGAACAGGTATAGGAGTACTTAAGGTTGTCGACTTATTAGAATTAGGATCAATATCGAAATAAGCACTAACTATATCACCATGCCTTTGCTGATCAATTCTACCCATTACTTTAAAGTCCATAGCAGGTAATTCAGTAGTCCGTAAAGACGTCTGCTGGTTACTTCTCTCAATAGCTATGCCTCGAGCTATATGTTCTAAGCTTTCCATATCGTATGGATTATCTAGGTCGAATACATTCATACGGTTTGCAAGCGCATAATCGGCAGCCGTTACCTTAACTGTGGTATCATTATTTGATGCTAACCTTGAGTATTTCTGAACATCGTCGGCGTAATCAAGACCGACGCGATACGTCAGACTAGTTGCGGTAACAAAACCTGCAACCGGTAGCATCGCTGGACCACTTGATAAAACTGTTCTACCTAAGGCTAAAGCTCCTTTTCCTAATCCATAAGTAGTTACTGCTATAGTTTCAAGGAGGCCTAGTTCTATTTCTGTAGCAGTAGCCGTAGCAAATACTAGAGTATCAGCATTAACCCTAGGTATAAAGGAAACCCTTGGCAAGCTATTGAAGAACATACTTGACTGAGCTGTTGATCTAGTAACGTCATAAACCCGTACTTGCTCTGCCTTTTGAGTTTTCTTTTCCGACGCCTCGAAGAAGTATGTCAGATATTCAATGCTCTGTTTATTTAACTGAACTAATTCCTGATCGGTTTTTTGAGCCAGGAGTAAAGAGTAATCATAAGGTCTTGGAGCCCGAGTCGGTTGTTTTTGTTTCCCCGTTTTATCTTTTTCACTTGTTCCTGCTAGGTCCTGACCTCCCTCAAGTAGATCACCCATTACATAATTTGTATCTATATTTCTAGCATTTATTCCCATACTCTCGTAGAGAAGCCGCTGCTCTATTATTTCTGTTTGCAGTAACCTCTTTGCCGTTTCTCCCCTTTCATCCCTGATACGGAATATATCGGCTATTCTCTTACCTACCCCATCTGGTCTGTTGTCCCAATTGCCGTAAACTCTCGGTTTGCCGCTAATACTACTCTGTATATCCTCATGGATATTTTTTAATTCCTCGGTAATGTTTTTCTTGATATCGTTTATATACGAGTCTGCTGCCGGCCTTGCTACCTGATGTTGTACTCTGCTTAATACGG
This sequence comes from Neisseriaceae bacterium, assembly GCA_003962895.1. Classification (GTDB taxonomy): domain Bacteria; phylum Pseudomonadota; class Gammaproteobacteria; order Burkholderiales; family UBA11063; genus Aquella. The sequence continues at coordinate 3,614 of RXKI01000100.1, read as the reverse complement.
CTTTTGTTATGCTAGCGGTAAGCTCGGACTGCATGGTATCTATGGTTTTCCTTGCTCCTTGCCTTGCCCCCGGTTGCTCCGCCTTGCATAGCTGCCATAAACTTTCGGCGATCAGGTCATTATGGATGCCGAGATTCTGTTTGAATACCTCAGGTCTCTCACTCTCCCTAAGCGCCCTCGGATTTCTTGCATCTCCTCCATTGAGCAGGACTTTTTCCGCTTGCAGGCGACCCTCCTTGATAATTCCTGCCTCCTCCAGTTTTCTAACTATTTCGCGGGCTTCTCCTAAATTAAGACGTATACCTAGTTTACTGCAAATAAACCTTGCAAGATCCGCCTCTTCTGCTACAAGCTCGCGGGCTTTCTCCTCAAACGCTCTACATACTTTATCCGTTAAATCATTGATTTTCATTAAGGCATCCCCGATGCTGAGCGTTTTTCCTAAATACCCTACTACCTTAACTCTTGGATCATGGCTCCCGCAGAGACCGTTAACTAGCCCGGTGATTATCGCTCTTAATTCCTCCCCGTGTTGTTTAAGGGCGGACATTGCACTATTATGAAGCTTCTGCTGATTATTACGGTTACCTTTTACGGCGTCTATTATCAGTAATTCCTCTAACTTTGCCCGAAGCTCGGAGCTACTAAAACACTCGCTCACTTCCTTGGTAACTGCCCTCTCAAGCTGCGGATTAAACTCTTTGGCCAGATTCTTAATCCCTTGATCAAATACCGCATCAACGGTTTTATTTATTGCTACCCTCAGGGCTATTTCCTTAGCTACCTCGGTAATACAGTGCTTTGCTCCCTGTTCTGCTATTTTTTTTGTAGCTTCGTTTGAGAATATTCCTACCTTGTTTATGATACTATCTAACTTTGCTAAGGCTATCGTAACGCCGTAATTTATGGCTTTTTGCGTGCCGTACTCGCTCCACCTAAAATCTTCATTACTTGCAATGTTTCCCGCCTTTATTAAATCCTCAAAACCGTTCATAATAAAGGTAGCGGCCCATTTTATGTTACCGCTCATCGCGCATACGCAGCCTAATATTAGCTGTCCGATACCAAGGCCGGCAGTTAATATTACGTTACCCCAATCAACAGGTAATTCTTCTACCCTAACTCCGTATAAATGAATTATTCCCAGACTATTTAATTCACCTATTTCATCTAGCGGCGCATTACTTGAGTCGTATAACTCCTTTAAAAGCTTTACGTCGGAGTTATCTATTACTATATATGACCTCTCAGCATTCTGTCCCCTGCCGTTAGTACCTTTCACATTCTCCGTCATGGTTGGCACGATCTTCTCTATATATTCGAGTTGCTTCTTTAGCAGCGCAATTTTATCTATTACCTGACGCATTAAGGGAGTCTCTCCCTGATGCTCCGATAACATCTGTATTACCGATAGATTAGGCATCACGTTCTGCTCTATCTGGTTTTTTACTTGCCACAAATACCCCAATGCTTCATAAGTATAAGTAGTCCATGCTTTACCGTCCTTGGCACATACCATTTCTCCATGCCTGATAGTACAATATGCCAGATTGTAGTATGCGGCAAAACTGAAATAAGGATCAAGCCGCGCTGCTTGTTTTAATATCGATATCGATTGTTCATAGCTATTACCTACACCCATTCGGTTATAAGCATCTTTGATCATATACGCCGGGTTAGATATTATGCTATACCCCTCTTGGTACTTTGTTGCTATATGCCCCTTGAAGTGCTCAAACTCCCTTAGTACTTCTTCTCTGATATTCCTATTATGCTCTTCTGCCTCTCCTACCTCCTTTTCTCTTGAATATTTTAGAGCCTCCGCTACTTTAGAAGATCGTAAGTCCTCTCTGCGTATTTCCAAAAGTTCACTATTTACGTTTATCTCTTTAAAATCTTTTATGCTATCCGTATCCCGTAAATATTCAAGTGAGTACCATTTTCCCGGATGTACTTTAGTCTCTGTTATAGCACCAAGATATATTACACCCATGGAGTCCGTAGTTTTTATATGTAAGTCCTTGCTACCGTTATTTGAGATTATGACAATATCTTTTTTAATAACCTTTGATAATGTTTTTAGAATTTCTATATCGTCCAGCTCCTCTACTACCTTCCTTATAGCTTCGCTATCGCCGGGATCTGTCTGGCGGAGCAGGTAAGCAAGTACTAATCCCTGAAGTTCATTAGCCGTTATGCTATGTTCCAATTGCAAGCTAATTGCTCTGTAAATACTCCCTACCCGGCCTCCTACGCTATGTACTTTAAATCCCTGATGGCAAGCGATTTCCTTTAACTCCCGCTCTTCCTCCCTTGTACTTACAAGCAATTTCAACTTCTTCAGCTGCTTGCCCCATAATTCTTCCAGCTGCTGCAATTTATACTGATTTTTTTCTCCCGATTTTAATTCGCTAGCTAAGCCGCTATATACCTTAAAGAGTTCATCATCTAAACCTATGCTGCTGGATTCGTATAGTTTTGCCTGTAATAAACGCTCCCCTTCAACGTGGTTGCGTAAGTCTTTTAGTTTGTCTATACCTTCAAACCCAACTAAATTGCTAATAGGATAATTATGGTAACCTAATGCATCTAACGCTACTTCCGTATTGGCTATTATTTGCCCGCTACCCTTATTCCCGCCCCTTGACGTCCTACCGAATGCCTGTTCTTCTACCCTTGAGTTGGTAGGTAAAAAGCTGACTATCACATGCAAACCGCCGCTTTTTTCAACGGCAGGAGTAGTTTTTATATCGGTCCCCCGACCTGCTAGATTGGTTGCAAGGATTATGCAGCCGCTATCTATATTACTGCTTATTGCTTCATTCTCGCTATTTAAGCTGCTTGAATAGATTCTGATCTTCTCTGCTGCGTATCCTTCGTTTAACAGTAGTGCCTTTATCTGCTGGGTAACCTTTATACTCTCGTTAATTACCAGCACCGCTCTCCCTGCTTCTGCCTGCTTCTTTACCCCGCTTATGATCTGATTATACCACGCTGCCTCTCCTTCCGTTAAAATAGCCGGTATCTCTAAAAACTGTTTCTCCTTATAGGTCGGGATAAAAGTCAGTTCTACGCCGTAGGTAGATTTTAATAAATCCTGTGAATCGGTCGGACCAAGTGTTCCGCTCATGCCGTAGATATTATGACCGTAGCGTTTGAAGTACTCCATATTGGAGATAAAACTGGTAGTTAACGTTTCACAGCTCAATCTCAAACCGTGTTTGATCTGCAGGAATTGGTGAAGACCGTTAGTCCAATTGGTGTTTGTGTGGATTAGTCCCGTATTTCGGTAATCAACGGGAGCAATAACCTCGTAACCTTTTTTGCTCCCAATAATTACGTAATCCTTTTCTACGCTTAAATTCTTGGCCGTTATAGCGTTTCTTATCCAGCTATCCGTTTGCAGCGCTGCAAATTCTTTTAAATGCTCTGGAATTTTTACCTTATCACTGGAGAGTAATTCATTGATATAGTCTTCCAAGTGTCCTGCTCTTAAAGTGTTTATATCGTCAATCTTCCGAATATCACCTTCTTCGCCTTTAAAAACGATTTTCCCGCCCACTACTTCAAAAGTCTTATCTACGAATACCCACTCATTATCTATCCGGGCAAGA
>RXKI01000075.1 GCA_003962895.1 Neisseriaceae bacterium | reverse complement strand
GCAACAGCAGTCCAATTTCTATATCTAAGTGTATATTGAAAGTTGTCTTCTTCAGGTAAGTCTTTTGTAAGTATGAAAGCCAACCAAGGTTTTCTAGTCTTTTTCCAACACAACAATGGCTTTCGGTCGCATCTTTTACTGTCTGATGTGACTTGTTTTAAGAAAGAGTCTATTACATTGTTTCCTTTTAGAAAAATATTACTCAAATCAACGTCGTCATATCCACCTTTACTTTCTATCACAAATTTAAATCCTTGCGGTACAACAAGGTCTCCTGAAAATATATCTTGTGCGTGCTTGGGAAGAACTGTTTGACTCCAACGATTTCCGCTTCCAACAGACCTTGAAAATCCACTTTTAAACCTAGCATTTAAAACTTTTGTTAAATCTAACTCTGTTCTATTTCCCTTCTTTTTCCCATCAACTTTTTTCTTTTTATTTTTAAAAAGATCGTCTAATACGAAATCCTCTGAATCTTCAAATTCATGTGACATCTGACTCCTTGTCTATTTCTTTCAATATATCAATCATATTCATTAAAATATCATCAAAGTATTTTTGAATAAATATTTTACTGTTAATAGGATTTTTATATTTTTTTATTTTTTTTAAATTTTCTTTTAATTTTGAACAATATTGTTTTAAATCTTTTTGAGTCAAAACAATTCTATCTTCACTATCTAATTTAGTAATCAATTCGTTTAAAAAGGGTTTATTTTTTAAATTTATTGTTCCAAAATCCATTTCAATGATTTTTTTATCTTTTTCTTCTATTTCATACTTTTCAAATTTTAAATTACTTTGTATCTTCCATATCTGATTTTCAGGGAGTTCGAAAATTTTTTGATTTCTTGTTTTTTTAATTTTCAATTCTTCAAGAGATTCTTCCCAAAAAGAAATATCAGAAATAAAGAAAAATTGACCTAAAGATTTAGTGACATCTATCACCCACAAAGGTCTATGTTCGTTTCTAAAAAGATACAAAACAGATTTGCTTTTTAACTTTTCTCCCAAAGCAACAGCCATATGACCATCATCTATGTAACTAAATACTTTTGCAATTCCTTGAAGTCTTTGATTGTTTTTCTCTTCAGACTCGCAAGATTCTATAATCCTTAAAATAAGTTCTGAGTCGCAGTTACCCTTTATAATAAATCTTTTTCTAAGTAAATCAAACCTGATTTCATTTAATTTTCCATTATGGACTAAAGCTAAAGATTTATTAGAATTTGTAAATGGATGATTATTTAAATTTTCTATGGGATTTCCAAAACATTTTGTGGCACCTCTTGCATGAGATAAAAATAAATTAAAATCATATTTTTTTAAATCTTGCCAATCTTGTTTTTTTACAAAAAAAGAAGATCGAGTTGGTTCTTTATGATAAAATATATTTTTATTTGTAGAAGCCCAATAACCTGTAGCGTCTACACCTCTTGTTTCACTTTTGCTTAAAAGTAAAGTAATTAAATTAAAAGTTTGTTTTATATTTTTAGAATTACCTACATATCCTGCAATCCCGCACATTTATTTTGCTTCCCAATTGCTAATAAAAATAACTTCTTCTCCATTGTGTTCTTTAATTGAAATATCATATTTGCAATTACTTCTTTCAGAAGAAGTTGGAAATCCATGTACCCACCAATCTTTATCTCCATTTGAATGTTCAACTGCTGGACCTGGGATTCTATGTTTTTCCCCATTAAGATACCATATTTTTTTACCATCAGCCTGTTCTATGGCTGGGCCTTTTACTCTATGAAAAAACCATTTTTTTGGCTCTTTTTCTTTAATCCAAATTTTGATTCCAATTCCCACATTCAACTCAAACATTATCGATCCTCAGCACCAGAAACGTTAGTGTCATCTTGTTGGGCGTCTGGCTCTTGTTCGGATGCAAGTCTATTAACAGGTTGACCTAAATCAGATGATAATTTTTCTAACAAAGCAGTAATTCCAGAAATTACTTCTGGTAGGTTATCTTTTTCTTCTATTCCTTTAGATAAAGAAACTCCTACTTTTTGCAAAACTTTAAGAGTTTTAAGTTCTTCTTTTGTCCAATTGCTGTGAAGAATTCTTCTGATTTGGTTTATTATACGTTCAGAGAAACGTATAACATCTCTACTACCCATATTTTTAACGTCATCTCTTAATTCCTGAGACGCCGTTAAAATATCGCCTATCTTTTGTGCAAGATAAGATTTATTTTCATTTAATATAAATTGTTTAAATTCCATAAATTATTTACCATCTACCTTAGTATTTTCTTGAGAATATTTAATAGCAGCAGAAACTAATCCTTTAAACAAAGGAGAAGGGAACTGTAATCTGGATTTAAACTCTGGATGAGCTTGAGTTCCAATAAAATAGGGATGAATATTTCTATCTAACTCCATAATTTCAATTAAGTTAGTATCTGGATTTCTTCCAGAAACAATCAATCCATGCTTGTTATATTCTTCTAAATAAGCAGGATTTACTTCAAATCTATGTCTGTGACGTTCTTTAATTAATTTTGTTCCATACATTTCTAATGCAAGTGAATCTTTTGCTAATTCACAGTCAAAAGACCCTAGTCTCATGTTTGCCGACTTTTTCTCCAGTCCTTCTTGACCTTCAACAAAGTGAATGACAGGGTGAGCAGTGTCTTTGTTAAATTCTAAACTATTTGCATCTAAATTACATACGTTTCTAGCAAATTCAATAACGGCAGTCTGCAATCCAAGACAAATTCCTAAAAAAGGAATCTTTTTCTCTCTAGCATACTGAATTGCTTTAATCTTTCCTTCTGTTCCTCGTTTGTCAAATCCACCAGGAACGATAATTCCACTTAATCCTTCAAAATGCTTATGCAAACCTCTATTATCTTTATATTTCTCTAATTCATCAGACTTTATCCATCTAATGTTTACTTTAGCTTCATTTGCAATCCCAGCATGAATTAAAGCCTCTTTAAGAGACATATACGCTTCATCACAATTATCATATTTTCCAAGAACTCCAATCTCAATTGGAGGCATGTGATTATCTACATATTTTTGAACAACTTCTCTATATTTTTGAATTCTACAAGAACTTCTAGGTAATCTAAATAAATCTACAAACAAATCATCAACATGACGGTCGTAAAAACCCAATGGAACTTGATATATCGACTGAACGTCTGGAGCGTCAAAAATACATTCTTTTCTTACATTTGTTTGCATCGAAACCTTGTTGATAATATTTTCAGGAACAGGTCTATCTACCCTACAAAATATCACATCAGGTTGCAAACCGTGTCTTTGAAGTTCTTTAACAGAATTTTGCAGTGGTTTAGTTTTAAATTCCTTGATGGTATCAACCCATAGAATAGGAGCTACCATCCCAATTAAAACATCATCTTTTAATTTTTGTTTGAATTGACGAACTGCTTCAAAGAAAGCAAAACTTTCACTATCTCCCACAGTTCCTCCAATTTCAACAATAACAACATCTTTATCTTTCCCTAAATCTAGAAGTCTCTGTTGTATTTTATCAGTCAGATGTGGAATCATTTGTATCGTTTGACCCAAATAATTTCCAGCTTCTTGCTCTTCAATTAATTCCTTGTGAAGCGTACCAGATGTACAAATGTTAAGTTTAGAGACATTTATACCTGCAATTCTCTCGTAATGTCCTAGATCGAGGTCACATTCCGTGCCATCATCACATAAAAAACATTCTCCATGCTCTCTGGGAGCTAGAATTCCAGCATTAGTGTTGAGATATGGATCAAATTTAATAAGTGTTATATTGTGTCCACGAAATTTCAACAATAATCCAACACTGGAAGCAGACACACCTTTTCCTGTGCCTGAAATTACTCCTCCAACCACAACCAAATATTTCGCCATTTTTTAACCTTTTTGTCTTTCTACAGATGCTCTTTTAATTATAGTCAATTATACTTTTTTAGTAAATCCATTTTCATGGATTAAATTTATAACAGAAACCCCTTGCAACATTCTAACTAACTCTGGATCGTGGGTAGTTACGAAAACTTGCTTGTCTGTCGCAAGTTCGCATATCATATTGTATATGCCTTGAACGCCCAAAGGATCAACATTTGTTGTAACTTCATCCAAAAAAATCAAAGAAGGAAGAGCTTCTGCACTTAATTCTGTGATATACGCAAAACTATGACCAACAGATAAATTTAATCTTCTTCTTTGTCCTGTAGACATCGCATAATAAATATAAGGGTCTCCGTCTGGTGGGTTTCTTTCTATCTTTTCTTGAAATTCATTGTCAAAATTCAAAGTGACTGTGTTATCGATTAGAAATTGAAGCCAATAATTAATTCTATTGTTTAAATCAGGAATAATTCCATCAATAACCCATTTTCTAATACCAGTTGGTCCAAATCCATTAATCCAATAATCATAATAAGGAATTTTAGATTCCAAATCTTTAACTTCTTTTTCTTTTTCTTCTACTAAAAGAATGGATTTTTCTAACTCTTTTTGGTCATTCTCTAAAATTTCAAAAAAAGGAGTTTTTCCTTCTAATTCATTTTTCTTTTCCAAAATTTGATTTTTCAAATCTTCTATCTGTTGCGAAATTAAAAACTCTGCACTATCTGCTTTTGGTTCTCTTACTTGAGATGAAGCAGATAATTCCATTCTAAGTTTACTCAGAGAATCATCTATTGTCTTTCTCTTTTGTTCAGCCTGGCTTTCTATTGTTTTTAATTTATTTTGACTACTTTTTACTTCTTCTATTTTGACATTAATTTCTTTAACTTTTTCTTCAAATACTAAAAATTTTTCTTTTAATTTATCGATAGCATCAGTATGTTCTTTTATACAAGAATCAATATTATTAGAATCTACAATTCCTCTACAATATCCGCACTTTGTCCCTGGGATGTTTAGTTTTAATTCTTTTATCTCTTTTTCGTTTTTTGCAATATCTTGTTTAACATATTGCAATTCTCGATTCTCTTTATTGAACAAATCAAATAATTTTTGATGTTCTGCTTTTAAAGAATTGTCCTTTTCTTTCAACAAAGCAAAATTAGCATTTATTTTAGCTCTTGCTTCTTCTAGCTCTGGAGTTTTAAGATTTATTTCTTTAATCTTTTCTTGAGCTTGTTGATATAAGACAAGCTCTTTTCCATTATCTGTCGCTAGTAAATTAGATTCTTTGTCTTTAGCGTTTCTTTCTAAAGATTCAATTTCTTGTTGCTTTTTTACTTTCCAAGCATCCTGCTTGTTTTTTGTCAATTCAAGACGATTTAAAGAATCTTGTCTATTTTTCAAAAGAAGATCATATTCTTTAACTTTAAAATCAATACTAGATTTAATCTCTCTTTTCAATAATTTGGCATTTTCATACCATTCTCTATAAACACCTAATTGCATTAGATTTTCTACAATTTCTAATTTTGTATCTTTATCACATTCTAGAAAACATGATCTTTGATCGTCTGTAAAAATACAAACGTTTACAAATGCTTCATAAGAAAGACCTACTATTTCTTTTATCTTTTTCTCAGTCTGTGCCGCAGTTCCTTGAGTGATCTCTGTAGAATCATCCCAAACTCCTTGCTCACTCTCCCAAACTTTAAGACTATCTTTTCCCTTAAATGATCTACATCTCATAACACGATATTTGTCAAACTCTACTATCGTTCTACAGTCTTTCTTAATCTTATTGTGAATGACTTGATTAATCTTAATCTTCTCAGGTCTCTTTATGGTTTTTCCATACAAAGTCCAAACAATAATTTCTTGAAGACTGCTTTTCCCAGAACCATTACTGCTAATCTTGGAAAGATCGTCAGGAATAGAATCATTTTTTTCTATAGATTTAGCATCTCTATTTTCCCCATGAATTAAAACTATATTTCCATAATTGCTGAAATTTAACTCGATCCCTTCTGGTCCGAAGGGCAGGAAGTTCCAAGCACCAGCATACTTAAAGTTTAAGTTTCTCATGAAGATATTGTATCTTGAATGGAATAGATCGCAACAAAAAAAGAGTGGTTTTCAAAACTTTAGTTTTTTGAATTTATTAAGGTAAAATTCATAACAATCTTTATGTTTTTCCCAAAACAAAACATTTCTACCTTGAAACGTTTTTTGTTGCTTATCAAAATTTAAAACGTTTTGAACATTACCATTAAAACACAATTTACCTTGAATATCACTTAAATTCGTTATGTTTTTAAAATTCCAAATATTTTCTACTAAAACAGCTTGTTTATAATATTCAAAAAAATCTTCTTGTTCTTTTTCAAGAAAAGAACAAAGATCGTACAAACTTTGAATTAAATTGAAATAGATAGAATCAAAAGCATAGAAACCAGAATTTTCTGTGTAAAGGATTTTGTTATTGCATAACTCAAACAATAAATTTATATCATCTTGAAAAACACAATTGCAATTCCAATAAGAATAAATTCCTTTGTTGCTTTCAACAAAATTTTTCAAACTAGCTGGTACAGAATTATCAACTTGATCTAATACGATAATTCCATTATTTAAAAGTTTGCTTTTATTTGACTCGCTTAATCCAAAGTCAATAAATATAATCTCTCCATCATAATTAGAAAAATCAAAGAGAGAAGAAAGCCAAGATATTCCAGCTTTTGTGAAATCTTTTTCAGAAACTGAAGTTACTGCGTAATTCATTTAGGTTCTTTCTGACAGATTTGCTTTCCAATTTCCAATAATATGTCTTTATCCAATCCTTGACTCGGATTCTCTTCTATAAATTTAGAAAGCATTATCTCTCCTTTATAAAGGATAGACCTTGCATCTTGAATTACATTTTCATCTATCTTTTTCTTAGACTGCTTTATTTCTAAACTTCCAATATTATTGTTGTTTAATATATCCTTTTTCATAGAAAGCAAATCTGTGCTTCCTAAATTTTCAACTTTTATTTGAACGAAATTTCCTTCTAAACTGTACTTGTCTTTATCTTCTATTGGGATTATCAAATGAACAGGACTAAAAGTGTTCTTGATATATTTTTTCTCCCCAGTTTCTCCATCAAATAAAATTATATGTTTTTCTTGAAATGCTTCTCCAAAACTAAGCTGAAGAGGAGAACCAATGTATTCTACTTTATTTGTTACTCTTTGCTCTGCATGATAGTGACCTAAAAATGTATGTTTATAATCTTTAAATAACTTTGGACTAATTGTAACCATATCTCCATCATGTTCAATTGCAACATCTGAGTATTGTGAGCCGTGCAACACAGCCCCGTCAACAGCAATATGACCAATTGCATATTCTTGTTTTCCTTGTAGCTTTTTTAACTCTTCTAATGTATTGATAGGATCGTGAGTGAAAGGAATGAAATCCCAATAACTATCTTCTAACATTAACCTTTCTGGTTTAGAAATAACCCTAACACCTGGAAGAGAAGATAAAGGATATACACTGCTGACATCTGTTTTGTCATTAAACCATAAATCGTGATTTCCTAACAAAAGATAAAGATTTATATCTTTTGTTAAACATTTTTTCAAAGTTTCAAAAGTTCTTTGATATGTGTAAACCTCAATTTTTTGCCTATCGTGAAATAAATCTCCACCAAAAATTACAGTTTTAACTCCGTTTTTTACAGCTTCTTCAAAAACCCACTCTAATGCTTTTAAACAATCCTCTAATCTTTCATTTTTTCTCTTGTGAGGATGAATGTGAAGATCGCTAAAAAGCAAAACTTTTCCCATGAATTTCTCTTTTCCAACCTAATCGAAAAATCTAAACAATAGGAAAGTGTAGATGAAAATCAAAAAAAATCAACAAATTCTTGTTTAGACAACTACATATTGTATGAAAAAGTTTTCAATATTTATGAAAGAGCAACAATTCATAGAAGCAGATATGCCTCCTCCTACTGGAGGTTCTGCAATGCCTCCTATGGGTGCTGGGAGTCCTCCTGCTGGAACTCCTCCAATGGGAGGTGGAATGCCACCAATGGGCGGCGATCCTATGTCTATGCCTTTAGGTGGGGCTGGTGGGGGTTTAGGAGGCGGGGCAATGCCACCAATGGGAGGAATGCCACCTTCAGGGGCTGTTCCTCAAGCCCAATCCAAGTTAAAATCTTACAATGTGTGGGATGTTTTGGAAAAAATTTTAGAAAAGTAATTCTTTAAGGTAAAGTTTATGGAATTTTCAATTCTTTTGAAAGAAAACAAGGAAAACAAAGAAAAGATAGAAATTATAAAGAAGAAAATAAAATTGTTAGGCGGAAAAAACATAAGAGAAGAAAAACAAGAAATATCAATATTTAAAGAAGAAAATATAATGCTAATTTTCAACGCTACCAAAGAATTTGATATCAACGAAATTAACTTTTGAAACTTTCCAAGAAAGCACTTTACAAAGCAAAAATCTAAGGTAGAATGTAATCGCAACAAGAATTTTCACAAAAAAAAAGGAAAAGTTCTTCTATTTTTTATGGCGACAACCATATAATAGATTAACACCAAGATTAAAACATAGGAAACAACAGTTTTTATTATAGCTTTTCATCCTCGCTCCTCTTATCAGTAAGCGACTGAGGCTATTCGTAAA
>RXKI01000021.1 GCA_003962895.1 Neisseriaceae bacterium | reverse complement strand
AACAAAGCCAAACTTGCTAACGCGTTAATATAATTATGTTTACCAACGAGTTGCAACTCATTACAATCTAATATTAGCTTTTGCTTATGCGTTAAAAATACTTTATTATTTTCAGTTAATAAAGAGAAATCAGCATCACAAATTGAAAAATAAGAGACAGGAAGAGCAGGACGACGCATTGCATTTACCAATACATCATCTTTATTCAAAATTTGATAGTCACAATTATTAAAAATATTTGCTTTAGCATAAGCATATTCAAGTAAATCACGGTATCTATCTAGATGATCTTCAGAAATATTAAGTACAGTAGCACTATGATAGTGTAAAGTTTTTATTGTCTCTAATTGAAAACTTGATAATTCAAGTACAATGATTTCAGGATAATTTTTTGTTTGCTCTATCTCAAGCCAAGCGTTTAATACAGCTAGACCAATATTGCCTGCAACCAGAGTTTTATAACCAGCTGACTCAGCTAAATGCCCAGTTAAACTTGTGACAGTGGTTTTACCATTACTGCCTGTAATTCCAATTACTTTAGCATTCCAATGCTCTATATTTTGCGCAAATAACTCTACGTCCCCAACTACTTGTTTTCCAGATACTATAGCTTGTTGGATAACAGGTTCATAAATAGATATGCCCGGACTTAATACAATTACATCAGCATCAGCAATATTAGCGTAATCTAGCTTACCACCAATTATATTTGGATAAATTTGTGGAGGAGTTTCACGAGTATCTAATACTCTTAAAATACTTGCTTTTTTGTATTGCAAAAATTTGACTATCGATACACCAGTATCGCCTGCACCGATTACTACAAATTTATCTTGAGTAAAATTAACTTTGCTATTCATTTGTGATTAACGCAGCTTAATCGTTGATAAACTAATTAAAAGTAAAATTATACTAATAATCCAAAAACGAACCACAACCTGAGTTTCTTTCCAACCTTTCATCTCAAAATGATGATGAATTGGAGCCATTAAAAATATGCGTTTTTTACGAAGTTTAAATGAACCAACCTGTAATATCACTGATACTGCTTCTAATACAAAAAGTCCAGCTAGAATACCAAACACAAGCTCTTGACGCACAATAATTGCCATAGTGCCTAATACAGCACCAAGAGATAAAGCACCGACATCCCCCATAAATACTTGAGCAGGATGAGCGTTATACCAAAGAAAACCAAGTGTAGCACCAACAATTGCAGCACAAAACACTACAACTTCACCAGCACCAGGTACGTATGGCAAAATTAAATAATTAGAAAATATTTTATTCCCCGCAATGTACGCAAAAATTGCCAAACCAAGTGACACGATAACAACTGGAACTGACACCAAGCCATCTAAACCATCGGTTAGATTAACTGCATTTGAGCTACCAACAATTACAAAATACGTTATCATTAAAAAACCAGCTATACCCAGCGGATGATTAATAGATTTAAAAAACGGAACTACTATTTCGGTAGTATTTGGCATTCTAACTACGTATACTAAAAATAAACCAGTGCCTATCGAAATTAATGATTGTGAAATCATTTTGCCACGAGCAGATAAACCTTTAGGATCTTTATACACTATTTTACGATAATCATCAATAAAGCCAATTGCACCAGTTGAAATTAGTACAAATAAGAGCACCCATACATATAGATTAGATAGATCAGACACTAATAACATGGTCAATGTAATTGATAAAATAATTAGTACACCACCCATAGTTGGAGTACCAGATTTAACTAAATGTGTTTGTGGACCATCGGTGCGAACAGTTTGACCAACTTTTAAGCGCTTTAGCCAATTAATTACTGGCATACCTAATGAAATTGAGAAGAAAAGTGAAAACATTCCAGCTAGCAAAGCTCGAACAGTAATATAGTCAAGAAGTCTAAAATCAAAGAAATTTGATATAAAATAAAGCATACAAAATCCTTATGGAATTATTTTTTCACAATTTGATTAACTATATCAAATAAACGCATTGAATTAGAACCCTTGACCAACAACACGACATTATTTGGCAAATGAGACATGCAGTATTTTACTACATCATCATTAGTCTCAAAATGCAATTTATCACCACTGAAATTATCTGAAGTTAATTTAGCTAACTTCCCAACTGTAATTAATTTAGTAATATCATTATGCTGAATATCTTTAGTTAAATTGATATGAATATTTTCTTCATCAGCACCAAGCTCTTTTAAATCAGCAAAAATAAACCACTTCTCTTGATTAAATATTTGTATTGCTGATAGCGCTGCCTTTACCGAGTCTGGATTAGCATTATATGTATCATCTATAATTATGGCATCATTAAAAGCAACTTTACGCTCGAGTCGTCCTTTATAACCAGTATAGCCCTCTAGACCATTCTTGATATCCGCCAAACTACAACCCAAGTTTACCGCCAAAGCAATAACAGTAAGTGCATTAATATAATTATGCTTGCCAAGCACTTTCAGAGACACCTGTAACTCACCAAGTGGCGTAACATATGTTGCAGAATCTATATCAATATTTTTAATATAGCATTTGCTTTCAGCGCGACCAAATTCAAAAATATTTTTTATCTTTATATCATTTTCAAGCCACATCTTAGCAAATTCAGATGACATGTCAACGCATGCCAAACCATCATTTGCTAAACCATGGTATATCTCGCCTTTAGCTTTTGCGATATCTTCTAATCCATTAAAGTGTCCAGCATGAGCAAATAATACATTATTAACTACAGCATGAGATGGAGAAGCTAATTTAGATAGGTAATCTAATTCACCACTGTGATTCATTCCCATTTCAATTACTGCAACTTTATGATTATCACTCATCTCAAGAAGTGTAAGCGGCATACCTAAATGATTATTTAAATTACCCTCAGTTGCAAGCACAGCATCACTACCATAACTAACCATTAATACATTTTTTAGCATTTCTTTAACTGTGGTTTTACCATTACTACCAGTAATTGCCACAACTGAAATACTAAATTTATCACGATAATATTTAGCCAAAGCTCCTAATGCTTTAACTGTATCATCGACATAGATTAAATTTGGCAAATCTTCTTTGAAATCTTTATTAACCAATGCAAAACACGCATTGTCTACTACAATGCTTTTTACATAATCATGCCCATCTTTCTTGTCGCCTTTAATGGCAACAAATAACGTATTTGTTTTAGTTTTTCTACTATCAATTATTACTTTATCAATACTTGCTGAAAAATTAAATTTTGCAGAAATTTTAAAACCAAGATCTTCAACTATTTGCCTAATTGATGTAATTTGCATTATTTCTTACCATCGTAATAATCGTTAACTATTTCAAAATCGCTAAAATGATGTTTAACACCTTCAATTTCCTGATAGGTTTCGTGTCCTTTACCCGCAATTAATACAATATCATTTGACTTAGCATTTGCTAAAGCTTGAACAATCGCATCTTTACGATTTTCAATCTGAGTAAAGCTAGCTTGGTTATTTGCGTTTGCAACTATCTCTTCAATAATATCCTTCGGATTCTCAGAGCGCGGATTGTCCGAAGTAACATAGCTAAAATCAGCATAATTAAATGAAACATTACCCATTAATGGGCGTTTAGTTTTATCACGATTGCCGCCACAACCAAATACACAATACAACTTATCGTGAGGAATTTCTTTTAGTGTGCTTAATGCTTTTTCTAATGCATCTGGCGTATGCGCATAATCAACTACCACTAATGGCTGATTTGGTTTAATAATTGCATCCATACGTCCAACTACTGGAGTTAAATTTTTTGCTATCACTTGAATCTCTGCTAATGAGACATTATGCGCAATTAGTGTAGCAAATACGGCCAACAAATTATAAACATTAAATAAGCCTATTACTTTAGTTTGGATTGAAACAGTTTGATTGTCAAATACTAAATCAAATGTCATACCATTTAAAGTTAATTTAATATTCTGCGCTTGAATATCTGCTTGATTATCAATTCCACAGCTAAATATTTTTAACTCTTTATTGTTATCATTTACTAACGAATTATATAACTTGCTACCATATTCATCATCAATATTAATTACTGCGTGCTTCAATCCTTGCCAATAAAAAAGCTGTTCTTTAGCTTTAAAATACTCTTCAAAAGTACCATGGTAATCTAAATGATCTTGCGTTAAATTAGTAAATATCGCGCTATCAAAATGTACACCATTTACCCTACCTTGATGAAGCGCATGGGATGAAACCTCCATTGCCACAAGATTAACTTTTTGCTCATGGAAATCAGTAAATAATTTCTGTAATGTGACAGGATTTGGCGTAGTTGCAGATAAATCAACTACATCTGGATAAATTCCACAGCCAGTCGTTCCAATTATTGCTGTTTTATAATTAATCTGATTAAATGCTTGATTTAACCAATGACTTATTGAAGTCTTACCATTAGTTCCTGTTACCCCAATAGTTAACATTTTTTGACTTGGATTATCATGCTTATTTGCTGCAAGTACTCCAACATATTGTTGTAGATTCTTTATACCAAAGCTGCAAATATCTTTATCAATATCATATGGATTTTCATACAAAATCACACTTGGCGACTTACTTGTAACATATGAAATAAAACTTCTGCCATCAACGCTACCACCGGGGTAAGCACAAAAGATGTCGCCACTACTCACTTGGCGTGAATCAATCTGAATTTCATTACTCGTATATAGCAAATTACCCAATTGACTAAGCAACTGGGTATATTCTTCAACTTTCACTAATTTATTTTTAGTTGAGTACATTATTAGTTTCCATTATTTACTGCACAAGCGTGTTTATTGCAATTTTATCAGGTTTTACCTTCATAGTCTTCAATGACTCTTGTACTATTTTCGCAAAAACTGGCGATGCTGTTTGAGCACCATAATAGCTACCAACTGTTGGGCGATCAATTGTCACTGCAACAATAATTTTAGGATCAATTGCTGGAGCAAACCCAACAAATGAGCCTATGTGTTGATTAGTTAAATAACGTCCATTTTGTAATACTTGTGCCGTACCTGTTTTACCTGCCGCTGTATAGTCTGCCGTTTGAGCGGTTCTACCAGTACCATCTTCTACAGTTTTTGATAACATAACGCGCATAGTTTCAGCAGATTTAGGCGAAATTACTTGCTGACACTCTAAATTACTATCTGATGTAACTTTGTCAAAGGTCACTGGTAATACACAGCCATTATTCGTAAATAATGTATAAGCGTGCGCCATTTGCATTAAGCTCGCTGTTACGCCATAACCAAATGACATCAAAGCTTGATCAATTGGATACCATTTTTGCCATGGAAGCATCACACCATTCGTTTCACCAGGGAACCCTGTATTTAATTTAGTACCAATACCAACCTCATGGAAATAGTTCCATAATACTTCCGGTTTATACATCATACCAATTTTTGAAGTTCCAACGTTACTTGAGCGTTGAATAATTTCAGTAACATTCGCCGTACTACTGCGTTGATGATCATCTACAATTCGTTTAGGTCCAACGTAGTATGGGTTAATATTAAATTGTGTTGATGGTGTAATTAGTCCATCATCAAGAGCTTTTGCAACTACAATTGGTTTCATAGTTGATCCTGGATCAAAAGCATTAACTGCTGCGCTATTTTTTAACATCTCAGGTGTAATATTATTGCGACTATTTGGATTATAGGTAGGTAAATTTACCATCGCTAACACTTCGCCAGTATGTGCATCTAAAACAACTGCAGAGCCAGACTTAGCTTGAGATTTATCAACCTGAGCTTTTAATGCATTATAAGCAATATACTGCAAGCGACTATCAATAGACAAACTAACTTGTGAACCTTCTTTAGCATTTTGTAGTACATCAGTACTTACTACATTACCTTTAAGATCTCTTACAATTTGACGAGAACCATTAGCACCTTTAAGCAATTGATTACTCTTATACTCCATGCCATCGATACCTTGGTCATCCACGTTATTAAATCCAACAACGTGTGCCGTAACCTCACCACTTGGATAAAATCTACGATATTCTTGCATTTTATAAACACCAGGTATGTCTAGCGCTAATACTTTATCTGCATTTTCAGGTGACATTGCACGTTTTAAATAAATAAAAGTTTTATTTTTATCTGATAACTTACTATTTAATTCTTGAACAGACAAACCCAAAGCAGTAGCCAGATCTTTTAGCTGATTAGTGTTTAAGTGATCAATACTTGATGGGTCAGCCCAAATAGCATTAACTGGTGTGCTAACTGCCAATGGTTGACCGTTACGATCAACTATCGTACCACGCATTGCTGGGATTGTAATTGAGCGCATTACACGCGTATTTAATTGTTTTTCTAGAAACGTTGATTTAACAGTATTTAAATAAATTAACCTACCACAAACTGCAACTGTCAAAGCCATAGCTAAAACATTAACTATAGTCATTCGATCACGAGCTTTGGTAAATGTTCGTGCAGTTGGCTTATTTACATTCAACGATAACTCTTGACGCTTTATCTTTGTGTAAAATTTATTTAATTCGTTTTGATTTTCTAAAATCATCTCTTTAAGTCCACAATATGTTGAACATCTGGTTGAACCAAACCCAACTTATTTGCTGCAAAATTACTAACTGCAAGACCTGAAGAATAAGTACCTTCTTCTAAACGAAGCCTAGAGTACTCTTCATTAAGTTTTACCGTTTGATTTTGCATTCTATTTAATTCTATATAATAACTACGAGCTATAAAGCGCTGACGAATTATCAACATTGCAGTTACCAAGATTGCTATAACTATTGCAAGATTAATTATTCTTAACACTCACCCGCTCCAAACATCTCATTACTGCACTGCGACTTCTTGCATTTTCTGCAAGCTCTTTTTCAGTTGCTTTAATTTTTTTGGCTATAACTTTATATTCTGATTCCTCGGGGTTTGCCATCACCCATTTCGGTAACTCTTTCACACTTGATAGTTGATTAAATTTATTTTTAACAATTCTATCTTCTAATGAATGAAAGCTAATTATTACAATGCGTCCACCTAATTTAAGTAATTGTGGCACGGTATCTAGAAATTCAATTAAATCACCCAGTTCATTATTTACGTGAATCCTAATTGCTTGGAACACTCGTGTTGCTGGATGTTTATTTACTTCACGCCTACCAATTAATCTTTCAATTAAACCGGCCAACTCAAGCGTAGTTTCAATTGACTTAATTTGCCTATCATTCACTATTGCTTTGGCAATTTTTCGTGAAAACTTTTCTTCACCGTATTCCCAGAATACTTTAATCAATTCTTCTTCGCTGGCACTATTGATAAAATCAGCAGCACTTAAGCCAGAAGAGTTATCCATTCGCATATCCAGTGGCGCGTCATATCTAAAACTAAACCCTCGCTCTGGATTACCAACTTGTGGAGATGAAATACCTAAATCTAATAACACCCCATCAACTTGACCAGCAAAATTAGATTTAATAATTTTTTCAGCACTTGCAAAGCTCGCGTGACAAATCTGAAATCTATTATCGCTTTTAAATTTATCAGCATAATTAATTGCTTCAGGATCTTTATCAAACGCAATCAACTTTCCACTTGGTGACAACTTAGCTAAAATCTCTTGAGAGTGCCCACCTCGACCAAAAGTACCATCAAGGTAAACACCATTAGGATTAATGTTTAATAGCTGAATTGACTCATTCAATAAAACTGAATAATGCATCAATATTAAATACTCAAACCATTTAAGAGTTCAGCTAAATCCTCACCAGAAGCTTCAAGAGCTTTATTAATCTCAGCTTCCCACTTATCTTTCGCCCAGATTTCAAGCTTGCTACCCATACCAACGAGGGCAAGTTCGCCTGTAATTCCAACCATTTGACGAAGTGTTGCAGGAATTAATAACCTACCAGCTTTATCAACTTCGATAGTTTCGGCAGAACCTAGTATCAAGCGTTGATAACTTTTTATTAATGGATTTGTGTTTGGTAATTTCTCAACTTTGACTCTAACCGTTTCCCAAACATCTTCAGGATAAGCAAATAAACATTGCTTAGAATCTAATGTCAAAATTAATTTAGCAGGTGTATCTGATGAATTTTGCAATACCTCACGATGGCGCGCAGGAATAGTAATCCTATTCTTGCTATCTGTATTTAGATAATTAACACCATTAAACATCGCTAAATCTCACCACAAATAAACACTTTTAAACACAATACCCCACTATATCACACACAATTCACCACCGTCAACCACAAAAAATAGAAATTAAGAAGCTTTTTCAATGATATAGACAAAAAAATAGCCGCCAATTAAATTTTGTCGGCTATTTTGTAGCTTTTTAGCGCAATTAATACATTTAGAACATCAACTAGGCTTGAATAACTTAAAGAAATTTTGGGTGGTTGCAGCTGCTAATTCTTCAAAATCACAACCTCGTAGTTCTGCAATAAATTTTGCAGTATGTAAAACCAAAGCCGGGTGATTTGTTTGACCTCGAAAAGGAACTGGAGCTAAGTATGGCGCATCGGTTTCAACTAGCAATCTATCCAATGGCACAAATTTAGCTAATTCTTGCACTTGTTTAGCATTTTTAAAAGTTACGATACCAGATAATGAAATATAGCAACCAATATCAAGAAATTTACGTGCATACTCTATTGTTTCAGTAAAGCAATGCATTACAGCACCACAATCATCAACCTTGCGAGTATTCATCATGCT
>RXKI01000062.1 GCA_003962895.1 Neisseriaceae bacterium | reverse complement strand
AACGATAATCTTGGCCAGATAAAACCATAGATACACAGTTGCTTTTAATCCGTGACGTAAGTGGCCCACTTAATGATGCTTTCAATTCCTCAGCAGTAAAATTACTAGTCATCATAGTTGGTAAACAATTCTCATATCGATAATCAAAAATCTCAAATAAAACTGCATCTTTGTAATCACTTCCAGCAACACCAAATTCATCAATAACTAGAAATTCACAATTCAAAACTTCATCAAATAGCTCTGGTTTCTTAATCTGAATGTGAGCAAGTTTGTAAAATTTCACAAACTGACATGTTTTTTGTTCGATTACGCTATTAACTAACGCCATTGCTAAATAAGTCTTACCTACACCAGTTTTACCAATCAACATGATATTTTGAGTGAATTGGTAATCCTGAAGCTTTTGAGCAACCTCTACTTGAGAGTCCTTTACTTGAGCAAAATTTGCATCATGATAGCGTTTACCAATTCCTGAATCACGTAGCCACCTGATACGCTGTGCTTGACGTTCTTGCTCTTTTCTTGCTGCCCTATCTTCTGCTGAACACTTAACGCATAAACCATGATGATCAGCTTCTGAATATCTGCCATGCTTGTCACAATGAGTTTCATATTTGCTAGGTGGTAAGCTTTGCAAGTGCTTTAAAAAAGCAGCATGATCATGTAATCTCTGTAATGCTGGACTGAAGTCATTGCTCATCAGAAAGCCTCCGAGTAATCTTTTGAATCCAATTCATGGAACGGTTGATTGGTTGAAGCATATTGAGCAAATGGCAAAACAAACCTAGACTCTCTATTTCCAGTGCTAATGCACATATCACATGCTTTCTCAATGATTTGGTTGTCTAGTGGCCTATCTAACTTGAATTGCTTAGCCTGTTTGATAATGGTCCTGATAACTACAGCATCGTTAATCGTGAGTTTTTTGAAATCAAGCAAATCTGCCAATGAGGATTTTTCACTGTTGGTAAATGTGTGACTAGTTGCGCTTAAAAATGTGTCGAGAACTTCGCGCGGGTTTTCTAAAAAATTAGTATTACTAATACTTATAATCTTATTTATATTATTTATCTCTGTATTATTAGGGTCCATTTTTTGGCAATTGCTAAAATTTGGACTAGGGTCTGGTTCATTTTTTGGACTTACTGGTTCATAATTTGGACTACCAAGTCCATTTTTTGGTCGTCCATTTTTTGGACTTGCTGGAGTTGAATTTAAAGTATAAACATAACTTCCATTTGGTAGTTTTTCACGACTAATCCAACCTGAATCTTCAAGCTCTTTTGAGTATTTAGCCATTGTGGTTTTAGATTTGATATTTAAGCTTTTTTGTATTTCTGAATGGACTACATTCCAGTTATCTGGCTTTGATGAAAGATGAACAAACATCATGCGCGCTTCAAGAGATATTGATGCGTCATTAATTAGTTTATTTGGAACAATTGCAAAGTCTTTTTTGGATTGATTTTTTACAATCATAATGTCATCCTGTTAAACACCATTAATCTGTAAATAAGTGCCGCTTCGATTTGCAACTCTCCACGGCTTCACAGGATTACTGGTCATAAATTGTTTATTCAGGCATTGACTTTTTGATATGCTTCTGGCATAATAGAATTATCAATGCCCTTGGGTATTTGGTATGTGTGATTGACTCGACCGTCCAAAGTTTTATCAATCACACTCTAAGAACATAACGGTGCTTTCAACCGTTTTGCTTTTGATCTTTAACAATAAGGTTAATTATATGTTTTCATACGTCGAATCTTTACATCCACAACAACTTGAAGTACTAGAAATCATTGCTAAACATGAATCATTTGGTAATGAATGTAAAACACCAGTAGAAACTGCTGAATTAATTGCAAGTCAAATGAATTTAAAAGACATAGATACTGCAATAAAGCTGATTCAATCATTGTTTGACCAAGGTTTTATTGTCAATTTTGCTAAAAATGACACCTGGGGTATCAAAGTGCAATATTCTCTTAATGGAGAAATGTATGTTTCTATTCTTACAGAAGATCCAATAATTCTTACACCAAAAGGTCGTGGTTATTTACAATCACATGATTTGATAATGCAAATTATTCAAAAAGCTGTAAACCAATCCAATACTCCAGAATCAGAAAAACCTGGTTTAATCAAGAAGATTTATGACGAGGTAGCGGATAAGGGTCTGGATTTTCTAGCAAAACTATGCACCGAGGTAATTTATCGACAGTCTTAACTTCTGAAAATAATGCACGATGCAGCCTAAACTCGTTATTAAACTGAGTGATGTAACTGTAATTAAAAACCCGATATTTACGTAACGAATTATCATAGATTGCAAATTGTTTTCTAGCATAACGTTTAACGTATCGCTTAATTTTGTCGTATGTCATCGAGTCACTAATTAGAGCAAATTCATTTCTATCATTTAGATTTCTAAATATAATTGATAGCCTGTAGCGAAAATAGTACTCTGAAAGCATATAATTAACCTTATTGTTAATGATCTAAAAGCTACCACCTGCCTTGCTACATGGCAAGGGGGCTTATGGGGTTAGCCTTGTTCTAACAGGATTATATAACACAATATAACATTTGTATAATTATTTTTAAATCTTTTGGTATATGATTAATAAAATTCGCTTGCTTAACCTTGAAAACATTATCAATGAACAATTTGACAACAATTGGTCTAAACTTGCGCGAGCATTAGATAAAAGTCCTCCATACATACAAGCAATCAAAAGCGGATTAAGACCATTTAGCGAAAAAAATGCTCGTTATTTTGAAGAAAAATTGAGTTTACCAATTGGTTATCTAGACAAAGACCACAGCAATAAACTAGAAGACACGCTAGACAACACATTTCAAATTCCTGAGTACGATGTAAAACTTGCAGCTAATTCACTTAATGGCGCTGAGGTAATTGATCCAAATAACATCATAAAACACTGGGCAATAGATAATTCGTACCTGGACGATTTCAGAGTAAAACCAGAGATACTTGCAGTAGTACAAGTAAATGGCGACAGCATGGAGCACACCCTACGCAGTGGTGAGCGTGTAATAATAGACAAGTCAAAAAAAGAAGCAATCGACAATAAAGTATTTGCAATCACATCACAAAATAAATGCTGGGTAAAGCGTGTAAGAATCACACCAAAAGGCACTATCTGGCAATCAGATAACCCTGATTACCATGAATATGATGCAGATTTAAATAATGGCGCAACAGTTAGAATAGAAGGAATGGTTTTATCTGTATTAGCTCGGAAGATTGATTAACAATATCTATTAAATCGATAAATAATTAATATAAAAAATTGTAAAATTCTTTTATCATTGAATTAACATAAGACAAGTATAACCTACAGAGTAATTAAAAAGGCTTTCAAATGACAGTTACAACAACACAATTATTAGAGTTTTTAAGAGAAAAAATTAAAAATCCTTGCTCAAGATGTGGAGACATTGATCACTTAAACATAGCTACAATTGATGAAAATATACCAAGTGAGTTCGCAATTCTATGCAAAAGTGGAAATGCAGTCACAAT
Organism: Neisseriaceae bacterium; assembly: GCA_003962895.1. Taxonomy (GTDB): domain Bacteria; phylum Pseudomonadota; class Gammaproteobacteria; order Burkholderiales; family UBA11063; genus Aquella. Next base: position 5,256 of record RXKI01000062.1, on the reverse strand, counting down.
GTCCAACGAAATCCCATGCTATGCTGCTGCATGTTCAAATTGTGGACATATCGAGCTTTTTTCAAGCATTATTATTAAAAACCAAATAAAAAGCAAGCAAAAAGAGCTCGAGAATTCAGAACCTAAAAGCAAGGTTGAGATATAATAATGCCAATACCTAACGAATCACCACTTAGCTTTGTAACAAAAAGCACACCAGAATATAAAGATGGTGGCGAAGATTTTACAGAGCCAGAACATAAAAAAATGAACAATCAAAAAATACTGTGACCCACAATGATTTATGGCAATCACACAATTCTTTGCGTGATGAACAGCATCGCAATGAAGATAGACTTGCTCGTCAATTATCTGACTCACATGCAACCCTAAGTAAGCAAATCTCAGACTCAGAATCAAAGTTAATGTCATTACTAGCTGAGATTAAAAAAGATATTAAAGGTGAGATGGTTGAAGTAAGAAAAGATATTCGAGCATTAAATGAAAAAATAGACACAAAATCTTCAGAACTAAATAACAAGATAGATCTTAAAGCTTCTGAATTACAAACCAAGATAGAAGCAAATAGTACTAAAATTGATGATAAGGTTAAAGGGTTTGCAACTAAAAACACCATAATCATTGCTGCAGCCACTATTATTATCGCATTGATTATTTTTGGATTTGCTATAGTTCATTTCATGCCACATATAACGATAGAAGAATTAAAAGAACTAGCTAAATTTATAATTGATGAATTATTTAAAGCCAATAAAGGCAAATAAATTTTATCAACCACATAGTTAAACTCGCTTTCACAGCGAGTTTTTTCATTTCCATGCCCAAAAATCAACCAAATATTTACACTTTTGTAAATAATCACCAAAATACTCACACCACTCAAGTACTGATTTTACTGAATTTTGTGCTTTGCATGATAAAAATATATTACATTTGTTATATTTTATATTGCAACATCATATAACATTTGTTTATAATCTCGTCATGGGTTGGTTGATAACAACCACCTAGCGAGTTAAATAGTCGTCTCGGTTATCAAAATGTTCGTAGAGGTGTAGCGGTAATAAAGCTTTAACAAGCAACTACATCATGGTTGAATAAAAACCATACAGGCATTCTATTGAGTGCCAACAATAAAGCCCATTTGAACTTTAAATATACAATTTCATAGTTTCTACCTAAGTGGGCTTTATTATTCTAATTTATAGGAGTAAACATGAAAGAAACACTATGGTATATAGGCGAAATAGCCGAGTATTACCAAGTAAGTAATACCGCTGTATCAAAATGGAATCTACCACCACCAGTTGGATCAACTAAACAAGGTAAATTTTGGAGCCCAGAAACAATTAAGAAATGGTACAAGCAAACAGAGTCTGGAGAAATTCAGAGAACAAAAAGCAGAAAAACAAAAGCCTAGCTAGAAATAGTTAGGCTTTTTTATTGGAGAGTAAACATGTGGTGTCGTGGAAAGTGTGAGCCAAATACATGCCAATGGTGTGACATGACATCAGTAGAGCAACAAGATTGGCGTAATGAGCAATATGATGCTGATGAGGTATGGCGTGAATCAGTAGCCAAATCTATTGGCAACATGTCTAGTAAAGACGTTAAGTCAATTCAACAACGATTGAGGAGAAGTGAGTAATGCTAAATGAACAACAAATGGCTATGCGTAGTCGTGGTATTGGTGGCAGTGATGTGGCTGCAATACTAGGTATTAGCCCTTGGGTTACACCACTACAGCTATACATGACAAAGCGTGGGGAAATAGAGCCACAAGCAACCAACAAATCAATGCATTGGGGAAATATTCTTGAGACGCCAATCTTAGAAGAATATAGCCGAGTAACAGGTAATAAGGTAGAAGCAGTGGCAGATACTATTTTACATCCCGAACATAATTTCATGTTGGCAAATATTGACGGTCGTGTTAATGATGATCTAATTGTCGAAATCAAAACAGCGAGTCGTAGCGATGGATGGGGCGCAGAGGGAACTGATGAAGTGCCCGACTATTATTTAACCCAAGTACATCACTATATGACTGTGACAGGTGCAAAACAGTGTGATGTTGCAGTTTTAATTGGTGGAAATGATTTCAGAATGTATCATGTCTATGCAGATGCTGAGATGTCGCAAATGTTAATTGATGCTGAAACTAAGTTCTGGAAGATGGTGCAAGATGGAGTTCCACCAGACATACAAACCACTGAAGACTGGCAACTCAAGTATTTTCATAAGCTACGTGACGTGAGCCTTGAAGCAACTGAGCAAATTCAAGAGGCATGTACACTTCTATTTAATACTAATTCACAAATTAAATCATTAGAAGAACGCAAAAAAAAGCTTACAACTCAGGTCATGCAATACATGCAAGACAATAAACAGTTAACTATAGGCGGTCAAAAAGTCGGCACAATCATTCAGAAATCATTAACTGGTTGGGATTTTGAAGCATTAAAAGCTGATGAATCAGTAAAAGCAAAATACTTAAACAAAACCAGCAACTCAGCTTATTTTCAATTATCAACTAGTAAAAACTTACCAACCATTTTAGGAGTATAACAATGGGAACAGAATCACTTAAAAATAAAGTACAAACTCAACAAACAACGCCAACAAAAGCACAACAACAACCAAACACTATCTTTGCTCTGTTAGAACAACACAAAAAGCAAATTGCCCTAGCTTTACCAAAACACATGACGGCTGAACGTATGGTACGTATCGTAACAACAGAAGTACGCAAAGTACCAGACTTACTTAAATGTAATCCAGTGAGCTTATTTGGTGCAGTAATTCAATGCTCACAGCTTGGTCTTGAACCAGGTAACAATCTTGGACATGCTTACTTGTTACCATTCAGAAATACAAAACAGAATACTACTGATGTACAGTTAATTATTGGATATCGTGGCATGCTAGTCTTAGCAAGAAATAGTGGGCAGATAGTTAGCATTCAAGTCTTTGAGGTATTTAGTAAAGACAAATTTCATATTTCTTTAGGAATGAATCCTAGTATTCAGCATGAAATTGTAGATTATGCAGATAGGGGTGAGTTTATTGGTGTATATGCTGTAGCTCATTTAAAAGATGGTGGTGTTCAATTTGAATTTATGACAAAAGCACAAGTTGATGAAATACGTAAATCAAGTAAAGCTGGGAATAGTCAATATTCACCATGGGCAACACATTATAACGAAATGGCCAAGAAAACTGTCATACGTCGCTTATTTAAATATCTTCCTGTAAGTATTGAAATACAACAAGCTGTAACTCTGGATGAAGCAGCAGATGCTGGAATAGGTCAAAACAACAATGCCCTACTTTATCCTGATGCAATTGACATTGAACAATCAAATGTAGTTGATGGAGTAGATCAAGAAACTGGAGAAGTTATGGATGATGAATTACAAGTCGACCCAGCTATACAAGCTGCAGCTCAAGCAAAGTTTAACATTTAATTTACACGCCCACATTAAGTGGGCTTTTTTATTAAGGATTATAAAGATGAGACTATTTAAAATCAATGACATTGTTTGGTATACAGGAGATGTACCACCAGAGATGCCAAATTGTCAAAATGGAGCACATGGTAAAGTGCTATACCCTCGCCAAACAACTGGACACTATCAAGTTGACTTTGGTGGCGCAGTATATGCATGTCATGAGAATAACTTATGTTTGGTAAATAATTTACCACAAGCAAACTCTCAGCAAACAGTTACTGATTTAGCTAACATTGAGATTGCAAATTTGGTGCAATTTACTCAGTCAATTATCACTTTTGACAATTCTGAATTAATTAACCAAGCACAACAGACTGCAGCTAAATATGCAAATCTGGTAATAACTGAAGCTGACTTACCTGAGATGAAAACTATTCGTGCTGACTTGAATAAAATTATCAAAGGATTGGAGGATAGTCGTAAATCTATCAAGTCTAAGTATAACGAACCATTATCTGAGTTTGAAGCAAAAATCAAAGATGTTACAAGTATTTTATCTGATGCTGTGGCTAAGATTGATAATCAAACTGCAGTGTTTGAAGAAAATCGCAAAGCTGAAAAAAAGATTGCTGTTTTGCAAATACTTGAAGATATGCTGCGAGAGTCTGATTTACCTAATGAATACAAAGCAAAAGTAGTATTCCGAGAGGAATATTACAATGTAACAATGCGCGGTAGTAAATTAGCTAATAGTATTCAAGAGCAAATTGATGTTCAGGTACAGCTTTATCAAGCTGTTAAAAATGAGCAAGAACTCAAACAGCAGAGAATTAAAAATCGCGAGTTGTTAATCAAAAACCTGAATCAACAATATGGGTTGAATGCGGTTTACTCACAATTTACTGTTGAACAATACCCTGATGAACAAGTAGAGAACGCATTTGTTAAAGAAAGAGCGCGATTAGATGTTGAAGAAGCTAAAAAACAATCAGCTACTGCGCCAAAAGCTGTGGCTACGAACGTACAAAAAAGTACTGAACTTGATAGCAGAGACATGGCAAGCACTATCAACAGAGACGCACCAGACTCAAGCGAAGTATTGGACACAGCAAGCACTCAAGAGACGCGACAAGCTACCCAAAAGGACGCGTCAAATACTGATGGTTTAACTAAAGCATTTAATGTTTGTATAAATACAGGTAATCCTGATGCTGATCAAGCAGCAATGAATAAACTACAGGAATTTATGCTTGAACGTTTGAATGAAATGCAAAAGAACTTTGCAGATAAATATCAAATAACAATGCTTTACACCGTCGAATAATCGGCGGTTTTTTATTGGAGAATTAATATGTTTAGATGCGATGCAATTGGTAACTTGACGCGTGATGCAGAGTGGAAAGCTGGAAAGTTTGGCGATTTTTTAGCATTTGATGTGGCAGTAAACTTTGGTAAAGATAAAACTCAATATGTCAGTTGCACATTGAGTAGTGTTGAATATGCGAATAAGTTGATGCCATACATGAAAAAAGGCACACGAATTTTTGTAACTGGCTTACCAGCTGTTGATACTTATAATAGCCGTGATGGTAGCGTAAAGCCAATATTTAAAATGTTTGCAAATTCAATTGAATTTGTTGGCAGTAAGAAAGACAACACTACACCGCCAGAAAGTGAAAGCAACAGTAACTCAACTGATAACTTCAATGCACCTGGACCAGTATTAACACCAGATGATGTACCATTTTAAATGATTTGAGGATAATCATGAAAAAAGAAGATTTAACCAAACTTGGATTTACAG
>RXKI01000129.1 GCA_003962895.1 Neisseriaceae bacterium | reverse complement strand
CTTTTTGTGTAGTACCTAAATTACTAGCTAAAAAGATAAAAATCTCTCTCTCATTAGGAATGCTAAATTGATGAGTTTTATTAAAAACCGAAATATAATCAACACCAGCACTAGTTCTACTATCTGATGCAAATACTAACCCATCATCAAGCTTAATTCCAACACAATACGTCATAACACCTCTATCTCAATATTTACTGAATCGCAACTGCCGCAAATGTGGTTAAAGTTTCTAACCCACCACCAACGCGACTACCACGCACAGGACTAGCTGACGAATAATCATTACCGTAAGCTAGTATAATATGATTTGACCCTGCATGGCATTGATTACTTACATCAAAGCTATACCACGCGTCATTATACCAAACTTCCGCCCAAGCATGGCTTTCAACGTGTGTAGTATCAGAGGTATAAATATATCCACTTACATATCGAGCAGAGAAGTTTAAATATCTAGCTAAACTAATCATTAGATGTGTATGATCTTGACATACACCGCCTCCAAGATTAAAGGCATCTTTTGCTGTTGAGTCAACTTGCGTCAAACCTTTAGTATATGGAACTCTTGTTAATAGAGCGCTAGACAACAAATTAAAAAACTCTGTGACCTTATTACTTACCAATAAGTTATAATTTTTCACATGAAATTCATCAGCAAATTTGATTAACTCAACATTTAATTCAGTAAAATCAGTTTGCACTAAATAGTACTCTAATGGCATTACACCAGAATCTTTATTAGATATATCTTCATTTGTTTCAACAAGACCTATTGCCTCTATAGTTAACTCAGTTAATTTATCTGATTTATCTACTTCAAGAAAACTGCAATGATTTCCATACCAGTCTTGATATTCATGAAGATTTTTAATTGATTTTAATTTCCATTGCACAACATGTTGATGTGAATTATTCATCGGAGTCAATCTCAAAATTTGTTGACTACGATTTAATAGTTCACTATATTGATATGTTGTAGTGTGTTTTACTTTTATCTTCATACTGTTTTGAAATACCCCGCATGTATCTTACTACCTAATTTCAGAACTTCTTCTTGAAGAGTCTGGATATATTTTTCTTGACCAACTTCAACTATATCATCCATGTTATCGTATTTTAGTTTAACCAACATTTTTGATGCAACCTTAAGAGGTGTCTGGTTATCTTGAGAGCTAATTGCATTTAGCATGTATTCAATCTTCTCAATACAGTAGCGAACACTTCTTGGTAGTGAACTATGAAATACCAAAAATTCAAATACGCTATCTTTTGATGGAGATTCACCAACAACGCTCTCTTGATATGCTTCATATGAACTAACAGAGCGAAGTAACATGTGCCAATGGTAATAATCTGATTGATTACTTAATTCACTCAACATACCTTTAGCTTCAAGTACACGCAATGTCTGATCTGCACGTTCAAGGAAAGTCCCTAAGCGAATAAAATAACGCGTTAATGAAGATGGCATTGTTGTATTGATAGTACCTTGAAATACAAATACACGTTGCTTAATCCAATCAGTAAATGTAATCAATGGTTTATTCTGAATGTCCTTAAACTCAATCCATGTTTGGTTAATTGCTTCCCAAACTTCAGTACTCAAACGACTACGTTCAGAACGCGCATTCTCACGCGCAGCTGATAAGCATGATTTAATTGACGCAATTGAATCACTCTTAATTAAGAAATTACAAACTTTCTCAACACTAACTGCATCGCCTTGTTTTTCTTTGTACTCAGCTAATGCACCTTGTATCTCTAATGGTAACTCATATAATTTATTGATATCACCATCAAAAGGTAAACCAGGCTGAAAACAAGCACCTAATAATCTAGCTGTTGATTCAGCACGTTCAAAATATCTCGCCATCCAATATAAATTTGATGCTGTACGACTTAACATATTCTCAATCCTTAAATCTTGTTATCAGCTAAAACCCAAGTGTCTTTAGTTCCACCACCTTGAGAGCTATTTACCACTAATGATCCTTTAGTTAATGCAACGCGCGTTAACCCACCAGGACATATTTTCACACCATTGCCAGATAATACAAACGGACGTAAATCAATATGGCGTGGACTTAAATCTTCATTAAGCCAAATTCCGCAAGTTGATAAACTTAATGTCGGTTGTGAAATATAGCCATCTGGTTTACTTTTCAAAATTTCAGCAAATTTCTCACGCTCAGCTTTGGTACTAGCAGGACCAACTAGCATCCCATAACCACCGGCACCATGAACCTCTTTAACTACTAATTTGTCAAGATTATCTAATGTATATTGTAAATCTTCTTTGTTAGATAATATACGTGTAGGAACGTTATGTAAAATTGGATCTTGATCTAAATAATATTTAATTATTTGCGGCACATAAGGATAAACTGATTTATCATCAGCAACACCAGTACCAAGGGCATTAGCTATCGCAACATTACCTGCACGATACGCATTAATTAACCCAGGTACGCCAAGATATGAATCAGGATTTAAAACCAATGGATCTAAGAAAGCATCATCAACACGACGATAAATCATATCAACTTGCTTCTCACCATATACTGTACGCATCCATACGCGGTTATCACGCACAAATAAATCACGACCTTCAACTAACTCAACACCCATTTCTTTAGCTAAATACGCATGCTCGTAATAAGCACTATTATATGGACCAGGCGTAAGCACAACGATTGTTGGAGTATGATAAAAAGAACACTCACTTAATGTTTGGCGAAGTAATGATGGATAACGCTCAACTGGTAATACATTATACTTTGCAAATAACTCAGGGAATAATCTTTGACTCATTCGACGATTTTGTAGCATATATGATACACCACTAGGTACACGTAAATTATCTTCCAGTACGTAGTAATTACCATCGTCATTACGAATAATATCCACGCCAGAAATTAATGAATAAACTTGGTTCGGTAAATCTAAGCCCATCATACATGGTTGGAACTGTGCATTTTTGTAGATTTTTTCAGCTGGAATAATACCATCTTTGAAAATTTTACCTTCGTGATAAACATCATGTAAAAACATATTTAATGCAGTTACACGTTGCTCTAGGCCTTTTTCTAAAAATGCCCATTCATCTGCTGGTATTATTCTTGGCACTGGATCAGATGGAATTAGTCTCTCAGTACTCTCGCCATCGCCATAGACCGCAAAAGTAATACCAATACGACGAAACATTAAATCTGCCTCAAGCATACGACTATCTAAATAACCACTCGGACAACCTTTCAACCAGCTAACATAATTTTTATAATGTTCACGTGGGTTGCCACTACTATCCAATGCCTCATCAAACATGATTACTCCAAGATTAAAGATGACAAATTAAGTATTAAAATTTTAAATTTATATATCTCATAAGTATATCTTAAAAAATCTATTTGCTAACCACTATTTTTGATAGTTTGACGACCTTCAAAACAAATTCATATATATTTAAATTAAAAAATATAAAAATGATTAAAATTTGATATAATTTGTAACATTTATTTTTTAATGAAACGCAAACAAAATGAACATTGATAAAAACTTAATGACGAGTGTAATTAAATTATTACATAATGAAATTATTCCTGCTGAAGGGTGTACTGAGCCTATTGCAATAGCTTATGCAACAGCAAAAGCAGTTGAAATATTAGGTAAAGAGCCTGAGAAGATTAGTTTGTCTATTTCAGGTAACATTATTAAGAATGTTAAAAGTGTTGTGGTTCCAAATAGTGGTGGTATGGTAGGTATAGCTGTTTCTGCTGCGATGGGTGCATTTGCTGGAGATGCTAGCCGTGAATTAATGGTTATTTCTAAGGTTACTGAAGATAAGTTATTAAAAGTTAAGAAGTTTTTAGAAAAGAATGCCGTTCATATTCAAAATTCTAAAAATAACATGAAGCTTTATATCAAAGTTAAAGTTATGAATGGAAATGAATATGCTTCAGTTGAGATGAAACATAGCCATACAAATCTAACTGAGATTATTAAAAATGATGAAGTAATTCATAAAGTAGCAGATGATAAAGCTATGCCTGAAGATGCAGCAAAAATGCTTTCTATCAAATTAATTTATGATTTAGCACAACAAGTTGATGTAAGCAAAGTAAAAGAATTATTTGATGCAGTTATTATGTGTAACAGTGCTATCGCTAATGATGGACTTACCCATAAATATGGTGTAAATGTTGGACGTAATATAAAACAGAGCATGGAAAATGGCTTTTACGGCTCAGATGTAAGAAATAAGTCAGCAAGTTTTGCTGCTGCTGCAAGTGATGCCAGAATGGGTGGAAGCTCAATGCCCGTTATGACTACAGCAGGTAGTGGTAATGTTGGTCTTACTGCGTCATTACCGGTTATTACATTTGCTCGTGAGCGCAATAAAACAGATGAAGAATTATATCGTGGTTTATTCTTCTCTCACTTATCTTCTGTTCACATTAAAGCAAGTATTGGTAGACTTTCTGCATATTGTGGACCTATGTGTGCTGCTGGTGCTGTTGCTGGTGCAATTAGCGTTATGAGTGGGTTTGATTATGATACTACAGCTAAAGCTATAATTAATACATTAGCCGGTGTTTCAGGTGTATTGTGTGATGGCGCTAATTCGTCTTGTGCAGTTAAAATTGCTAATGGGACTTATGCTGCTTACGATGGTATTGCTATGGCTGCTAATGGTAATGTAGTAACAGATGGCGATGGTATTGTTGCTGCAGATGTAGAACAAACAATTCGCAATATTGGTGAGTTAGCTCAAAAAGGTATGAATCAAACTGATGAGGTAATTTTAGATATTATGACTAGAGATAGATAATAGCTAATTAAAGATTCGTATATAGTAAAAATATATTTTTGATTTTTACTATATACTCTATCTATCTAATTGGATAAGACTAAACTTTTAAACTATTTTTATAAAAGTTATAGAACCCAGGTTAGTTATTAAACAAGCTAATAGAAAATTAGATATTCAATTTTTAACTTTGCCCAACTGTAAAATATTTAGTATAAGAAACCGTTCATCTAGAATCATTCATTATCTTAGGTATTACATATTGTGGATTATCAAATAGTTGTTTATATTCTTGATAAATGTTGTGGCTTGATCATTAATATAGACAGCATTTAAAGATGATCACATAATTATAAAAATGTATCTTTAAATCAGCATCACCAGTAATTTAAACTTGAATACTTATAATCAAAATTTTAAAAAGAATAAAAGAGCAACATATAGTTGCTCTTTTATTCTATATAGCTTAGTAATTATTTACTAAGGAATTTTTAGTATACAATCTAACCTAACCCTGACATTATATAATTCTGATTATTTATTAATGTATTAAAGTTTCTAATTGCACACTATGTTCCAGAGAACTCCCACCAGCTGAGGATGGTATTTACAAATATAAATATTTAGTGATGGCGTACTCGCATCAGGAGAACCTAAGAATATTACATAACCAATTGAGTCGCCCTTAAATCCAAACACCCTAGAATACTTATTAATTACATTCATAGAGCTAGGTGTAACACCTGAAGTGTAATTAAATGTATCTGAAGTTGCGGGAGGACTTGGCAATGTACTAACAGGTACGTTAATACCACCAGTCAACTTAAACACTACATAAAAAGTTGAGTCAGTAACTCTACTCTCTCAATAATAAAGGCACCTGTAGTATTTCACTTAACTAATACCGCAATTATGGGTTACTAGGTATAAACCATTTAATAAACGTATAACTTGGATCTAAATATGCATATTCACCTGCGTTAGTACTAAATGACAATGGGAAATAATATGTTCTTTCTTGTTGTACATAATTAGGCATAATGTACGTTACTTCACCTACTGAACTACTTTCTTTCAGGTTACAACTAACACTCATATCACTATTGTTAACACTACAGTTAGCAGATTGATTAACTGGCACGCTCTCTAACCAACCATCTACACTCCATGAATTACCATGTAATGAACTAACAACACTCTCATTTGTTGCCGTCATAGTCAATACTGTTGACTCAAAGCTAGATTCATTATTTGATAATACAAAAGAAATTGTAGGTTGCAAATACGTAGTAAATGTAGTTCCGCTTGTTGTTGATTCAAACTGACTGTAGAAGCCAAAGCTCTCAGTAGTCCAAGTTGCTAATGGACTCTCAAACTGCAGTAACGTTGTACCTCCTGTTGGATAGTTTTTCAATAACTCTTTATCTAATTTATACACCAAATTACATTCCGCTTGAGGACCTAAATTACTAACCCCTGACTCAACAGGACAAGTACTTAAATCTGGATCAACCACATAACCAAACGGTAATTTATTTGTCCTAAAGTTAAGATTATTCATCGTTAAACTCTCTGACATGTTTTTATAAGTATATGTCAAGGTCAATGGACCGCTCTCTGGTGTACCATAGTATGGATTAGACTCGGTCCCTCCTCCTGTGAAGCCAGTTACCTCAGGACCTGATATCGATAAATACACACTATTACCAATTAAGCTATAGTTAATCGTTGACTGAATACTCGCATTAACAACTGGTGTACCACCAGTGTAGGATACTGTTAGCTTACTAACTCCAGAATCATTACTCGTGTATTCAGCTGGAGAAGCTGGACCATAACTCACAACAACTGTGCAGCTTGGAGTAGAACCTTGTGACTCACTTAATATTGTACTTTCAGTACATGTACCTGCACCAGCGCCTTGTACAATCTGTGGTTTTAAACCAATTTTACTATCAATCAATTCCATTTTTGTAAATCTTGCAGTAGCATCCCCAGTATTCGTTACTGTAAATGTTTGTAACGCACTCTCTCGTCCATTAGCTACTATATTCATATTTACAGTTGATGGTGTCAGAGTTAAAACAGGGCCACCACGTACAATATAACGAACTGGTAATGATGCAAAATTATAACTCTCGTTATTAAACCAGCCTAATGCTCTATAATACAAAACCCCTTGAGTATCAACTGTACCTACAAAATGACCACTTATCGTACATGTACCGTTAACTGCCAAACTGCTTCCACAATTAGTTCCATCTTGAATCCAGGTAATTACGTCACTATTAATATACGATTCAATATTCATCGACTCTAGTGGCGCTTTGCCTAAATTTGTTACCGTAAATATCGTCGAATTCTCTGGAGTTGCGGTATATCTAAAGATATCAACTGTGGGATTATTCGGCACCAAAGACACCATTGGCACTGGCTTATCATTAGTCCAATAAACCATTGCACTCCCTACTTCTCCACCATTGTACATATACTTTACTGTTGCACTACCTGGTGATACTGAAGTTGTACTAAATGTAAATGTACATGTGTTACTAGCATTTGATTCCAATACCGTTGCTGGACATGTACCACCTATTATTAAATCAGAATCTAATGGGTCAGCTACAGCTATCAAATACTTATTACTTGCAGTTGCTGCATTACCATTATTCGTTACATTTATCGTCACTGGTGTCGAACTATTTGGCGCTGTCATCACTGGTATCGTACCAACAACAAAGTTCACCGCATTTAAACTCGGTGTCAATCCTATTTGTAATGGCACACCTACATTATTACCACTTGATAAACTTGCTGATTGTAATCCTTGTGACGTGTACACCTTAGAACCACTCCAGCTAGGTGTTACCGTTACTGTAGTAGGAACAGAATTCTGTGAGTTTATCTTATATTCTACTGCTATGACCTGACCTGATGCTACTTCTTGGTTATTTATGAAACCATTGTTGATAACAACATTACTTGCTGGTGTAGTTAAGCTTACATTGCTGTACTTAGTTCCAGCTACACCACCACCATACAAATAACCAACTACATAACCACTCTTACCTTGCGCTATGTTTACATTCAAACTTCCACTAAAGTTAACACCACTAACACTATTTATATCTAAATATCTATAACTAACAACCTGATTTGTCTTATACTGCTTACCATCTAAACTGTAATTTAATCCTACAACACTATTTCCACTACCGCCTACCGATAGGTTCGGTGTACTAAAATTCAGTACACAACTACCACCAGCTGGAATTGTGTCACAACTCTTAACTGGATTTATCAACGTAAAGCCAGAGTAGTTAACCATTACATTACTACCTAACAAGCCTATCTTCGATAATAAACCTTTAACCTGGCTGCTCTTTGTCTCTTCGTTTAAACTAAACACCAATCCCTGAGCATCTTTACTTCCATTACTTATGGATATATAATGTTCCTTTTGTTGCCGATCCATTTATCACAGGCACCACTGTCATCTCATCTATACTTACTGACTGCGTTGAAGAACTATTATCTGGGGTTACATTTGAACCTCCCGAACCTCCACAACTACTCAATAATAATGTCAACAACAAGCTTGAGAATATACTCAATTTACTCATAGTTAATAATTTGCAAGATTTCAACATCTTCCGGTACCTTTAATTTAACCGCACTTTGACTTCTTAGTAACTTTTTAGCTACTCTAAAGCAAGCATAAAAATATACGAATATTTTATCATGTAAATAATTAATTCAGCTATATATTTATTAGAAATTTAATACTAAAATTAATTTCCTTATTTTTTATACACCTGTTCAATTAAACTATTAACGTATCTAGAATAAACCCATCAATAGCTTCATGCGAAAAACTGTTAATAACAAATTAACAGTTTTTGGTAAAACACTAAGATCTCTTATCTTATGGCTTCCTCAATTCTCAAATACTTTTTAAAATGATGTTATAAAGCTTAACTGTTAGATTTCATCGAGTTGTTTACAGTTGTTAAAATAAATCTCTAATTTTTCATATGGAGTTAAGTTATCAATTCCTTTATGAGGCTTAACAG
>RXKI01000007.1 GCA_003962895.1 Neisseriaceae bacterium | reverse complement strand
CACCGCTTAACTCATTCTCATCTAATGCCTCTTGTAATTGCTCTTGTAAACTTGTTTTTTCTAGTTCTAAACGTGCAATATCATTTTTTAAGTCGCTGATAGTTTGCTGATATTTTAACGCTGCCTCATAGGTTAAAACCTCTTGAGCTGGTTGCACTATTGTTATAGGTTGACTAGGTGTGTTAGTTGGTTCTTTTAAATCATCAGGATTTAATTTACCTTTTACAATAGGGTAACGGTCTGCTGATTTACTTTTATTAATGGTTTGAGCCATTAACACGTAATAAATACCATCATCAAATAAATCAGCCATTAATCGGTTTGTAATGGTATCTAATTGTTTATTGATAGGTACTGAAATTTTGTTGAACGGTTGCACTCGTTCGCCTTTGCTGGTTTCTAATGCAGCCATTTTATAACCTTGTTGAGCTGCAATAGTTTTTAATTGTTTGATTGAATAGGTTTTCATTTTGTTAGCATTTAAAAATGTTATCCGTTTTTTAGTTTGTTGAAATTGTTATTGTTTACTACAACTAAACCAATTTCAATAAGTGGTTGTGTGTGGTAAGGAAATTTAATTTTATCTAAAGTATTGTACGTACTATAATCAATATCAATGCCCTGCATATAGCTTTCTATTGTTTGAGCAGTTGGGGGTACTGTCATAGTAGCACCTTTATACGTTGGTGGTACATATTCTTGTTTTTTTAGGCCCTTACTATTCATCTCTACATTTAATAGAGTTGTTACGCCTTGCATCCCAACTTGTGGCGGTTGTTCTGCCATACGTGGGTTTAATACGCCATAATTAGGGATTAATTTATCAATAAAAGCATTTCGTGTGGCTGTTAGCTTTATATACTCCTCACATATAAAATACACGTCTGTATGTATTGGGCGTTTCTGTAATGGTAAGAAAAAACTATTTAAAGTATTTAAGTCAATGGTATCATCTAAATTAAAATTAATACCTGATTGAGTCCATAAAAACTCAAATTCGTTTCTAAATACTAAAAAATTTGTACTTTTTTTTCCGTCAATTTTTAGAGTGTGTTCACTATACTGAAAGAACTCTCTATAAGTTGTTGTTATTAAATCTCCATTTTTTCCGATAGGATTTAAAAACGGATACCATTTGACGTGAGTTATTATTACCGTTGCATTATTTGGAATATCTATTTTACTGAAATTCGCAAAAGCATGGTTAACAATTCTGAACGTTGCCCAACCTTGTAAAATTGCATTTTCTAAGTGAGGAGTTAAAGCCATAATATTTATTTATCTGATAAGTAAAACACAACATAAATTTTGTGAGCGTTTAAACTTTTCCAAACAAGTTGAGTATCATCAGCACCCGACAAGTTACGAGGCAAAGCAAAAAATTGAGAATCTTTAAAAATATTCCCAACTGCTCCTTGAGGATTGTAAGCCCACCAAATAACGTTATTTATTAATTGTTCGCTGTTAATGTTTAAAGACACAATATCTGTATCTTGCACATTGTTAGGTTCAACAAAAAAAGTAACTCCCCATAATTTACGAGCCTTGCCTCCTAATTGTATTGGAAACTCATTTGTAGTGTTCGCCTCCGTTTGATACTCAAAACCCTTTGTATAGATTTGCCCTTTATTAAAATCCTGCAAACGTGCAGCATCATTAAAATTGTTTTGGTCTATACCGAATTTTTTTATTTCTCCTTTATTCATTTTAAAATGTTTTTTAAAAGAGGCACACTATAACGGTGTGCCTCCTTATATTAATAAAAATAAAAATTAGTATGTTGATTTTGGAGCGAATAAAGAACCTAATCCCTCTAAAGTTAAACATGCGTACCAGTCGCTTGTTTCGTTAGGAACTTTAAAAGTAGGAACTTGCCAGTTTGCAACAAACTCAATTTGTGGAGGAATAACAATTGGATTATCAAAGTGGAACACATCATGTGAAACCTCAAACGAAGTTGTAACACCTGGATTAGTTCCGAAAGTTTGCGTTCCATTAAATTGTGCATTTCTATTGAAAGCACTATATAAACTTTGCAAAGGAACTTTTTTAACTACTTGGTCTTGAGCTATACTGAAAGATAAATCAGAACGGTATAATTTTTTAAACTCTGCTAGTGCTGCTAGTGTATTGATAGTAATAACATTTTGCGGTAAGTTTTTTTCTGTTTCAATTATCATAATTGAAAAACGTTGCATTGCAATAGTTTCAGCAACTTGTAATTTATTCTCACTAATATTTGTTAGTGGAAATTTACGAGTATTTACATCTTCAAAGAAGTTAATTACTGTACTTTGTGAAGTGGTAGCAAGTTTAACCGAATCGTAAATAATACGTGTAGTACCTTGCATTTTATTAATGCCTTTTACTCCCATTGCATCCGTTACAGTTACAATTTTACGACCAGCGTTATAAGGTTTATTTCCCATGATATAAAAAATTTATTGATTAATATTTATTGATTAAAATTTAAAATTGATTTTGTTTTTTTTATTGCCCTCTTTCGTAAGCAATCATTTCACTTTCTGTTAAACTTCTCCAGTAAGGCTCACCGTCCCCCTCTTCTAAGATTAAAGGGTTTCCGTCCTCATCTAGTGCCATTGGTGAATCACTTAATACGTCCTCATCTGCAAAGTCTGTGTTATCATCTGCAAGTAATCCGTTTTGATAAGTTAACGCCATCATGCCACCAGTAAAACCAGCTCCGAGAGTTGGCATATTAAAAGCACTTGCAACAAACCCAGCAACTAAAGCAGTAATTGTTTTAGTGGCTTTAGATGCCGTTGGCGGTAAAATAGATTTATTAACTATCATAGCTCCTAAACCGCCCCCAGCAGCTAATAAAGTGCTTTTAGCAGAGTGCATTGCAATAGTAGGGTTAAACATATCAGCTAAACCGCCTTTACGGTGTGTCGTTCTTCTACGACGTTTTCCACCACTTGACAAAGCGTGTTTTTTTCTGCGTTTGCGTGGTGTATGGTGTTGTTTTTTTGTTGGTGTTGCCATTTTATTTGATTTAAAAATTAATACTTAAAAAATTTATGCTGCTTTACGCTTTGGGCGTGTGGCTTTATAGATACCGTATCCAATACCTAAAACTAATAAACCACCTCCAATATATGCAACTGGTTTTGAAACCTCCATACCTAAAATACTAACGGTTTCCGAACTTTCTCTTTTTGCTGGTTTGTTACCATTAACTTGGTCTGTTACTGTCATATCCTGAGTATCATCAGGCACTCTGTCAGTTCCTTTCCATTTACCAATCAAATTTCCAGCCGTATCGGTAACGGTTGTTAGTGCTGCTCCCCAATCTGTACCGCCTTTTTCACCTTTTAGACGTTTAGCCTCTGCTTTTGTTTCTGCTGCTCTACCTTTTGCACGTCTTTTATCCGCTTTGGAATCTACTTTTGTTTTTTTCAATTCCATTTTATCCTTTTTGCGTTGGCGTCTATCAGCTCGTTTTTCATCTCTTCGAGTTCTCCAACGACCAGCCAACTCGACCGCCTCCGAAAATTCATATCCCTCGTTTAGTAGTAAATCTCTAAACTCGGACTCGCTCAAATCATCGAACAAGTCCTCTCTTAACTGTACGCCCTGAGAGGGCATCCAGATATAACCATTGTAATTGCCGTTATCGGCTAATTGTAACATCATAGCTCTTTTTTCTTTTGGGTTTAACTTAAATTTAATATGTTGTTTGTAAGGGTAGGGACGTTCATAGTTGTAAACTCGGTTAGTTAAGTCTAGATACTTTTTTTCTCCGCTATCATCAACTACATACGCATATATGTGGACAGGCTGCCAACTTTTACGACCTACTAAAACAATTCCGCAATCTGTAAAACCATTGGCAAGTAAAACAGATAAAGCAGCAATAGTAAAACAGTCGCAATCTCCCGAACCAGTTAAGCCATGATAATTATCATCTAATAGCGTTGGTAAGGTTTGGAATAGCTCTGTACCTTTTGGGTCATTCTTGTAAGTCGTGCGAAGTTTAAGCCAGTTAAATATTTGCTCAGGACTTGTAAAACGTGGTAAATTTTCTTGAGCGTATGGGACGCCCTCCATAACTTGCGACCTAAATAATTTAAGCGCATGGTTAAGGTTTTGGTATGGCATCGTTTTTACTGCCATACGAATATATTTTTTGAATTATCAACAAATGAAAAAAGGCGGGTTAGCACCGCCTTTTGTGGGGTTTCAAAGCTGCGACACAAAGAAACGAACCTATGTATGTGAATAACTAGGCTAACTCTAGTAGGTGTAAAGATAATTTTTTTGTAATTTAGATTTGCGACACATAAGATATGTTTACCAACAAATCGACAAATTATATAAAAACTGATATTAACAATGCTGCAAAGCCTTGCAAATTCGTTATTAACTGCGCCATAATTAATATTAATACAAAAAAAACGTCTTATAAAGTCAAAATTCATCGTGAGCTTATTTTTGCGATACTCAAAAATAGAGAATTAAAAACAAAGTACCAAACCAATAACGAGATTAAATATTTAGCTCTGTATTATCTGTTAAAAGGTATCTCACAAACTGGTATTATTAAGCAATACGCAAGGAATTTAGAACACATTTTGAGTTATACTGGACTTTCTCAGGGTACGTTTTACCGACACCTTAACGAGCTGGTTAAATTTGGGCTGGTTACTAAGCAATCAAATAACCTCGTTTTAAGCGATTATAAGACACTTTTTGCAGTTTATGGAGTAGAGGAGGAGCAAACCCCGATATATATCAACTACGACCCCAATACACACAAATTTATACATCTTTTAGAGTTCTCTACTTTGGCAGATAACATTTACCGTCAAAAACTATTGATTAAAAAGAAACTCGAAAAAAGCCCCTATACACTCGAATTATTACAAAGATATGCAAAACAACAAACCACCGCCCGAACGTTGGCAGTAGCCCAAAAACACGCTTTTGTGAATGGTTCTGATGAACTTAACACGCTGTTTTTTATTAATCCTAATGTTACTATAACGTGGAAACGTTTATATCGTGAATTTAATTTTAAAAGTTACAAATCAGTATCCTACCTTAAAAAGAAATTGCAACGAAATAACATAGTAACCATTGATAAGAACGGTTTTTTTACATCAAAGGTACAAGCCAAAACAAAAGCATATAACGAGGAGAAAGATAAAACGGTTAACACGTACCGTTATAATCAGAAAATTAACAACACACAAAAACAATTTCCCGACAACTGGAATTTAGCAGCAAATCTATATGTTTTTACCCCTTATTATAAAAATTGATATAGACGCAAAGCGGATATTTAATAGAGATAAATCTCTATTAATATTACTATTCTTATTACTAAACATAATAAAAGGAGTGGTTAAAAACTCGAAAAATTTATTGTTAATAACCTCAGTAATCAACAAAAATTTAAAAAACGTACCCGACCCTCAAAAAAATATAAACCCTTAAAAAACCCTATGTATGCGAGAATTTAACACACAAACCCCGACACAAAAAATGCGCTCCCCATTCGTTGCGAAAGTTATATTTTGGAATAAATCCAAGTATCAAAACAAATTTACAGAGTGGAATTTTCGTTCCGATATGCTGCCAACTATCAATAAAAACAGCACTATTAGAGAACATTTAGACGAGCTGATTAAGTTTATTAAAACAGATATTCTCAGGAATTACGGTTTTGAGCTGGTTACTATCTTTGAAAATATGAATTTACTAAGCCAGTACGAGGGACAAACTGGAATTAAAAAAAATATTGTATTACAATGCTCTGAAACTGCTTTGTATTATGATAACAGAGGTAAATTTGATTTTGATAACCTTATCAAAAATAATGAATTTTATTTGTGTGAATCGTGGAATGAAGAAGTAATGATGATTAGTATCAATAAATCATTTTTGGCACGTTTGGAGCGTTCGTTTAAGGAACAAGCAAACGACATCAATTTTACCGCTAATATGCTATCAAATGCTTGTAAAAACTATGTAAATTCATTACAATTATCATATCAAAATCATACAAAACCGATATTAAATTGATATGAAATTCATATAGAATCTATATAAAATCCATATAAAATTGACATAATGCTAACTAAATTTTAATATGATAATCACATACAAACAGCCGTTAATTACTATAAAATTGACAAAAGAAGAGATTTCAGAACTATGTATTTATTTACAAAAATGCGATAGAGAGGGTTTTACTGGTATAAACTTTTTTAATGCTCATAAAGAACGAGAACGAATGTATAAATGGCACTTGGCAGAAACGTTCACTAAGGTAGTAAACAAGCTCTGTAAAATACAATTACACCCTAGAACGTACAAAACAAGCATCAAATTTAATGAAATTGAATTACACACGCTCTCTGTAATGTTTAAACGTGTGGACTGTACCCCTTTTATGCTACAATTACAGACTAGATTTATTAAAAACCTTGTAAAAATGAATTGATATGAAAGAATTTATATTATATTATAGAATTTGTAAAAGAAATAATTGGGTTTTAATATATAATCACAAAGTAAATATGTATGATGCGTTTGAAACTTATTTGAACGTAACAAATAGAGACCATATTGAAGTAATAAAAGACTTTAGAAAATGATAAATTTTATAGTAATGTTCAAAGGAGCTCGTGAAACTCGAGGCGTGTTATATTGGGATAACTCTAACCAATGGTATATATATTTTGGTTATGTTGTTCATCCGGTACACAAAGATTTAATTCTAGTAAAAAACTTTAAATAATTTCGATCTGAATTAATGCTCTGCAAATATATACCAACTACCAACTGCAAGTAACAATAACGTTACAATTCCGCTGTTATCGGTAGTTGGTTTTTGTTTATCTAATGATTTAAGATTGTAGGCATTTATTAAAGATAACAACGCTTTATCATAGGTTGGACTCTCACTATAACCAGCCTCAAAAATGGCTTTAACTTGCTCCTCAGGAGTTTTGGCAGTAAATACCTTACTATAACGTTTATTCTTTTGTAAAAAGGCTGTATGGTCTTTAATTGAATCAATAGGAGAGGAGTAAACTCTAAACATACTAACTGGCTTACCGTCTTTTGGAGTATTAAACGACATTTTCGGGCCCGTCCAACTTTTATCCGCTTTTATCCCAAATCCGTTGTTTGCTTTTACAAATGTTATTCCCTTACCGCTTTCTCCTTTGCTGTTAGCACTCTCAATTATAAACTGAGCCATTTTTACGCTCGGGAAAATAGGAGTTCCCTCGACTGCTTTAATTACATCGTTTGCGTATTTTTTTATAAACTGTTCTCTGTCTTTACTCATGGTTAAAAAATGGGGCTATTAAATCGGATTTTCTCGAACGTGCTAACTCGTTTTTTTTATCCTACATTTCGCCCCGTTTTTTTCGTTTCTTATAATAGTGAATGATAGGAGCTAGTAAAAAAATACCTATGCTAATTGCACCGAATAACATATATACTTCATTCTCTGTCATTACCAAATAGTATAAGTTATTTTACGTTGTTTAAATACTTTTGAGATAGCGTTACGAGTTTGATACATTACTAAATCACTACTCATAAATTGAGATAAGTTCCAAGTATTAACTTTAAAACTCTCATGCCATTCATCTTGCTTGTAAACCTTAACACCAAAATAAATGCTTAATAGTTTAACATCTTGGTTAGTTTTCATATACCCGAAAATACGCAAGATACCAGCCTGATTTTTTGTTATAAGGTATTGATATAAACTGTCTGCAAGTTGTTTATATTCTGCAACTGAAAAAGTCTGATTTTTAGGATTAGTTTTTAAATCCTTAACAACATCCTTAACAGTTGGTAAAACTGATTTACCTGAGGCGTTAGCATCCGTAATAACGCCTTTTAGTTTGGCGTTCATTTCCTCCTCTTCTGCTTTACGGTCAAAATATTTCCAACCTAAGAAACCAACCACACCAACTCCCAGTAATGCAGTAACGGTTTTTAGTGTGTCATTCTCTCTCATTATCGTAAATTAGTTTTATGGTTTCCTTTGTACTTCTCAACGTTTTTCATAGCCTCTTTAACTTTGCTATCTGTTAGCTGAGTAAATGGATTAGTCATTTTGATAATATTTTCAACGTGTTTATTAGTAACCTTTTTAATAGGTGCTTTTTTCTCTTCTGTATCTATATTATCGGGTGTTGCTGCTTTTTTTGGTGCTGCTGCTTTCTTTGGTGCTGCTGCTTTCTTTGGTGCTGCTGCTTTCTTTGGTGCTGCTGTTTTTTTAGCCATGATATTTATTTTTTAGGTTTAACGCCACTTAATGTAATTACTTTATCAATATTTGCAATTAACACACCTTTACTGATAGTACCCATTTTTGCAGTAGTATCAAAGTGTTTATTTGCTATCTCGAAAACATCTGCAAGACTGTTTGCATTTGCTTTTAAGTCCTTTTTAAAATTATCAATATTACTCATTTGCGCCTCCTTCCTCCTCTTCAATATCAATTTTTAATTTAGCACAAACTTGTTTATAAAGTTCATAATCAAAGTCCTCTAATTTGTCTAACTCAGCACTTAATTTATCATCCATACTTTTGTTATAGTATAGTTCTATAAGTTCTAGGTGTTGCTGTGAACCTACTTTAATAGGAATTATTTTTTTGTGTTGAGATTTATCAGTACGTTGTAACGGTTTGCGCTCTTGCTTTAACTGTAACAGATTAAGTTTTTTTTCTTCTAAATCAAAATAACGGTCTAGTATAGGCGTAACACTTGGCAAAGCCTCTTTTAAAAACGTTTGTAAATTACTTGGCTGCATCTCATCACCGCTTAACTCATTCTCATCTAATGCCTCTTGTAATTGCTCTTGTAAACTTGTTTTTTCTAGTTCTAAACGTGCAATATCATTTTT
>RXKI01000031.1 GCA_003962895.1 Neisseriaceae bacterium | reverse complement strand
TAATAATGTCTTGTTTTTTATAACCTTTTAATAAAAAAGATATAAATAATTTATTTTCTTTATTTAAATCATTAGAAATGATAAATGAATTTACTATTTGAATGAATTCTTTAGCTAATATGTCATAATCTGAATTAGTACTTGAATTTACATCATATATTAATTCTATATCTAACATATTTTTATTCTTATTTTTAAAATTCTTATATAACATATTAGCTGTAATTTTTATAAATTCTTTAGGTGTTATAATTTGATTATTTAAATCATAAGATGAATTTATCCATGATAAATATGTATCTTGTAGTAAATCTTCATGATTATAATACATATTGTTACATATTTTCTTACAGTATTTACTAATATCTGTCTGAATTTTTAAAAATACCGAATTCTTATCCATAAGTTTCTTCTTTTAAGTCTATAGCGTCATATAATTCTAATTCATCTGGTATTTTAACACTATTTAATATAGTTCCATCATCATATACACTTAATTTATTCTCTAATTCCTTTTTATATAAAGGATCTTTATTAAAAATTTTTATTAATATAGCCATAGGATGATTAAAATTATTAATATTATGAAAATCTATTATTTTAAATTTATATACATTACTAAACTTAGAATATCTACTATTAATAAAATGTTGATATTCTTCTACAAAAGAATATGGAACAGTAAACATTAAAACATCATTATTATTATCTTCGTCATAATACGATATATTATTATAAAATGCATTAAGTTTAATACTATTTATATAATTATTATAATCTTTAGTATTATTTCTTTTAAATACTAGAAAAATAGAACCTCTCATATCAGGATATTTATTATCTCTAATATAGGTTCCTACAAAATATGATAATGATTTTGCTTCATCTATTATCATTGGAGTTATAAAAATATAACTCTTATTCTTTGCTAAATTGTTCATAAATTATTTTTATTTCCCCATTCTTGTATATTTCAACAGGAAATTCCCACACATCATGTTTTATATGATATTCTAACTCCTTACTTAATTCTAAATAACCTTTATGATACTCTTCTTTATAATATCCTCCATTTCTTCCAAAATTAGTAAAATCTGACATATTGTATATTATCGGAGAAGAATAGTTATTTAAATCAGCTATAATAAATGAAAAATTCATTATTTTATAATCCTTTAAACCTAAATTAAATTTAAGAACTTCTAAACCATCTTGATATAATGATTGTTGTAAATAATATTTATACATAAAAAAGCTTTTAGGAAATTCTAAAATACTTTTAGAAGTACTTTTTAAATCAAGAGCTTTAATTGTTTTTTCTTTATGATTAATATAAACAATATCATATAGTACTTTATAATTATATCCATAATTTTCAAAGAAATGCGGGTATTGATAATATATTGTAACACTATCATCAGGAGTACTAGGAAAATATATATTTGTATAATCATTAGATTTTATACTTAATTTAGTACTTAAAACTTGTTTATATTCAGCGGTTGATAATATAATTTTATTACTTTTATTAATATCATAATAATCTTCAAATTCTTTAAATAATTCTTTAAATTTTTCATCAGAAGTTCTTAATTTAGGATTACTTTTTTTTAATTTTTTAAAAGCTTCTTTATGAATATGATCTATATCTTTATAACCTTTTTTGTTAAAATGTAACATATTGTTGATATATGTTTCCATTTGTCCAGAAGGAAGTTTATCTGAATAAATAATATAATTTTCATCAAATTTATCATTCTCTGTTAATAAACAATCCAATGCAGAACCTAATCTAAAAGCATCAGATATAACATCTTCTTTTCTATTAAGATATAGAGATGGTGATATAGATAATGCTGATAAAGAACTATAACTAAAATTAGGACTTTTTCTGTAATGATCTATATTCATATTCATTATTTAATTTTTTTGTAATCTTTTCAATTAATTCTGAGTATAATAACATTCTAGTGTTATATTCATGTACTTTAGCATTATGTATACGTTCTTCATCAAATCCTATTATTGTACAAATACTATCTTTTAAAGAATCTATGCTATCTTCCATTATACCTCTTAAATATAATTCTTGTCCTTTTTCAAGTGAGGACATTATATTTCTAATATTTTCTCTATCTGAAGAGAAAGCATTATAACATTTATTTTTAAATTCTATATCGAATTCCATATTAAAATTTTAAAATGTTATTTTTATCTGTTATTATTTTTTTAAATAGTTTTGTTCTATCTTTTTTTGATTTTGGATAATCTTTAATCTTTTCTTTTCTGAAAAATAATTCTTGTTCTTTTAAATTTAAATTTCTGAATTTACGTATTAAATCTTGCACTGATTTAGGATGAATAGGACTAGTGTTATAATCCTTTTCTAAATAATTAGCCATATTTCTTAATATTTCTGGTAAGGATATATTAAGATTTTTATATTTTATATATCTTTTATAAAAAGATTCTACTCTTCCTAAGAATTGATTTGTTTCATTTTGAAGACATAATCTTACTCTACCTGTTGAATGGTCATGGTCTAAAGTAGGTTTATTTATCATCTCCATTGTTATAGGATCTAATTCATTTTGAGAAGATAATGAAATATTTCTGTATTTAGAAATATCTTTATTTTTTAAAAGTTTACCTTTAAATTTAAATATAGAATTTCTTATTCTTATTTTATTCATATATTTATTAATAATTTTTTAGTTTTTTCTAATCTATATTTTTCTATATAGTCAGAAATATCTTTAGTTTTTGATTTTTCAGGTATGAAAAATAATTTAATATCTGAATAAATATCTTTCCATTTTTTAGAAAATTTAATTCCAGTATCGTCATTATCTAAATTAAGTATTATATTTTTAAATCTTGAATTCAATTCTTTATATTTTTTATCAGAAAACATACTTGTTTCATTCATTATTGAAATAGCATTATATCCAAGTATTTTAAATACCATAACATCTTTTAATGATTTAGTTATAATTAACATATCACCTTTATAAGGTAATTGATCATATCCTAATAACATATCTTTATTTAAATTATTTATCCATTTTTTATTTCCAAAAGGAGCATATAATTTATAATGATAATCTTTATAATAATAACTATAAGTATTAGTATAACAATATGTAGAACTTATTATTTTTTTATTTGAATCTAATAAATGATAAGAACTAATTCTATTAATATTATAAGTATTTAGTGTATCTATGTTTATATAATATTTATCATTCCAATATTGGAAATCTTTTAATGTAAAATCTCTTTTTTCTACATGAATTAAATATTTTTGAGAAACTATACTTTTATTAGGAGGTAATGCTCCTAATACTAATTGAGAATTTTCTTTATTAGTACTAAGAGCATTATAACCTAATTTAAAATCTGAGTTAATTATTCTTAAAGATTCTAAAAAAGTACAATTATATTTTTTACATATATAAGAAAATATATCATGTGTTTCTCCTGTTCCAAAATCATGATATCTACCCTTATTATTGTCAAAATACATTTTGACAGAAGGATTTTTATCATTATATAGTTCAGATTTAAACATTTTATTAATACTAAAGTTTGTACAATAATACATCCATAGTGTTAAATCAGATACTTTTCTAAGTATATTTTTAGTATTTAATTCTAAATCATCCAGATTTTCTTTAATCATTAAATCTCAAAAGTTTTCTCTGTTTCTACAGGTAACCTTTTCATATCCCATTTGTTATTAGGATCAAAAGTCAATAATGAAGGTACTTGTTGAATATTTTCTGCAAATACTTTACCGCCTATGGTAGCTTTAAACCAATTAGATTTACCATCCTTACCTGGAATCTCTTTACCAATAAATTTAATTCTAACAGATTTGTTTAAAATCAATTTAGAAAGTGAATTTGTAAAATCAGATAATGTTTTAGCATTATTATATGCATCATTAAAGTCTGTTTCTTTTACAATTTTAGTACTAATGTGTTTTAATTGACCTAATGTTCTTTTTCTTCTATTAGATGATTCTTCATCTGAACCTGAATCATAATAAAATCTGTTACTTACTGTTTGTTCTTTACTGTTAGTAAAAATCATTTCAATAAATGATGAAATTCCTTCATTTTCGTGAAGTTCCATTTTTGAAATAAGTACTTCATGAATACCTGGTTGAATAAATGAACTTTGTGATTCAACAATTTCGCTTAAATTTTCTTTTTGCATATTAATCAATAATTATAAATTTATTTTTTTTAATTCCTTTTGTACTTGTACTTAAACCTGATTCAAGCATAGCTCTTTTAGCCTGTTCTTTTGTAATTTTGTAATACTCTGCTATTTGAGGAATAGTAAAGTTTCTTTTTTCTCTTAAAGAGATTAATTCTGTTTTTGATATATTTATCATATATATAATTTATTTAAATAAAATGTTAATTTATTATCTATCATTTCAGATAGGACTAATTCTTGATTTTTTAAATGTTCACATCTTGAACCACATACTACTTCATCATTGGTTTTAAATGTTATTATACATTGGTTATTTTTTCTATATAAATAACCTATTGAATCAGCATTAGCACATACAATACTTTTAATTTTACCTGTTAAATCAATACTCATTGGAGATACTAATTCTCCATTATCAGAAATCATTTTATCTTTTACATGTCCTAGTAAAATGATATTAGGAGCTAAAGTTTCAATAAAATTTATAACTTTAAAGAAAGCTTCTCTAAGATAAAAATATCCTGCACCATTAGATAATGTTAATACATTAGTTCCTCTAAATGTATTTCCCATAGCTGTATTTTTATACATTTTTAGTGCTAAAGGTAATACCATTTCTTCAAGTGCTGTTACAGTATCTAATGTTATATATTGATAAGGATTACCTGCTTCTTTTATTTTTTTTCCTATTTCATATAATTCTTCAATATTATTTGCTTTAATCTTTAAAGCATCTAAATAATCTGAACCATTTTCTATATCTATAATTAAATTATTCTTTAAATTAGCAAAAAGTGTTGTTTTACCCACTTTAGGCTTTGAATACACAATTAATGTTTTAGGATTTATAGCTGAAGCTTTTATTATATCTTTTGGTAATTCCATTATAATTTAGATGGAGGTATAACGTATGAGTCTTTTTTAGATGGTTCTAATTCATTCTTAATTTCATTTCTAATACTTGTTTCTTTGTTAACATAATCTCTAACATCTACATTTTCTGGAAATTCATCAAACATTCTTTTTTGAACAATAATTTCAATACCTTGCATTAAATTCTGTACTTTTTGAATAGTACCTTTACTATCCATTACATTTACTCCTTGATAATTATATTCAAGATAATAATTACCAAAACTTTTACTAGTTATTTTCATATATTTTTTATTTTAATATAAGCTATAATCAATTTTATCACTTTTTTCTAATTCTACAAATGATCCTGCACTTGGATTAAAGTATAATCCAATTCCAATATTATCTCTACTTAATCTATTTTTAATTATTTTTAATTGAATAAAAGATTGTCCTAATTTACGAACATCATATCCCATACAAGTATTCATATCTAATTTATAAGGATTCATTAAACCAAGTACAATATCAGCATCATTATATGGATTAGTACTATCTCTGAAATCTGATTGTTGTGGACTTAAATCTGCACCTTTAAATTTTAATCTTTCTGCACTACTTAAAGATTGATTAAATTGTTGTACAAATATAAAACTATATCCAAACATATTTCTTAAAAATACTGCATATTCTGACATTTTATCTATAACTTCTTTAGTACTATATCCTCTTTCTTTATGTAAATGATATAAATGATCCATTACTACTATTCTGTATTCATCTTCTTTGGGAATATATGAACTCATTCTCTTTTTTTCTTCACCTGTAGAAGTAGTATAATTTTCATATATTATTTCTCCATTATTTGCAGCATAATTATATAATTCATTATATATTCCTGTTGGATTAGAACTTTGAAATATGAATTTTATTTCACTAAATAATTTTTCTATATCTGGTAATTCTTTTTGTATAATCCTATACTCTTCTTGAGAAAGTCTATTATTACCCAATCCTTTAATTTTTTCAGGTGATATGACAATATCATATTTATTATGTATAGTACTTGTTAACCAATTACACATTTTAGATAGTTTATCTATTTCAAAAGAATAATAAAATACTTTAATAGGTATATTCTTATTTTTAGCATCTTGAATAGCATTTAATAAAATAAAATCTAAAAATGTACTTTTACCTACTCCTGAATTACCTCCAATAAGATAATATGTTTTTTTTTGAATACCAAATATATAATTATTAATCCTATCAAATCCATTATTTAATCCAGAATATTTACCTGCTAATCCATCTTCAATTCTGTCTATTAAATTCATATATTTGTTATTCTTTCTGAAGAATTATCTTCAGGTTCATCTAATTCTAATTGAGAAAGTAAAGTACTTATACCTTCTTTTTCAATAAAATAATGAGATGATTTTAAATATTTATAATTATCAATTAAATTATTTTTAATGTATTTCTTAGTACAATTTAAAATATCTTCTTTAGAATACTGAGGATGTTTCTTTGTAAATTCTTTCATTTTTTTAATACAAGAGTTTAAATCACCTCTTGGATTTCTACCTGGTAATCTTATATTAGGAAATAATTCTCTATATTCTACAATCCATGATGTAACATCGGGAATAAATAGAGATTTACTCTTTTCTGTAAGATTATTTTGAGAATCTAAATAATCATTCATTTTTAATTCATCTATATTAACTCTTAATAGCATATCATCATAATTATTTATATATTTTTTATACAAATATACAAATTCATCAGGAGTTAAACTATTAGAAATTAATATTTCTGAATTTATATTAAAGTTCATCATCTAATTCATCATCTAATTCACTATTTGATTCATCATTTAGATCATCATTTAATAACATATAATCATCTGTAAATGAATCCTCAAAAGATTCATTAAAATCCATTGAACAATCACATATTTCTTCAACGTAATCGTTCTTATATATTCTGCCTGTTCCAAAACATTTTGGACAATTTCTATTAGCCATTTAAATAAAGTTTATGAATTATTTTATAATCTTCCATATCATAATATATAATATCACTTTTAGATATGATGTTATCCTCAGTACTTTTATTTTTAAATTTTTTTTTACTTATTAAAATTTTTTTTTTATTTTTCATAAATAAATTATTAAATAAATAAATCTAACTGTCTAGGTTTTATATTATTAAGTTCTTTGTTAACTTCATTAATATAAAATGAATAATTAATATTATAATCAGATATTTGTTTTTCTACATAATTATTAAATTCTTGTACTAAGAATCCTACATGTATTTTTTCTGTACTACCTTTAGAATAACATTTAATAAATGGATTTCCTTTTGTACTTATATAATATCTAGTGTTTTTTTGAGTAATATTTTTAACATGTTCAGGAATTCCGTTTCTATAAACTATAGAATGTATTTCACCATGTGAATCTTTAGTGAATTTTTGTCTACCACAAAAATCATATATATTAGTATGGTTTCTTATAGTATCTTCTATAGGAATATTCCTATAAATGTAATTCTCTAATGCTATTGGAATTATTTTAAAACTATTATCTTTATGATAAGCTGGTTCTGAACCTACTAATTTATCTATTTCAAATCTACCTTTATTCTTAATTTTAGAATTTGTATCAATACATGAATAATTATTAACATCAGCTATAGATATCTTATTGTATTCATTATATTCAAGTGTAAATTTAGTTATTTTTTCCCATTCTTTACATATATTAAAATACATTTCTTTATATATTCTAGGTATTTTTATTTCTAATCCATCAGTATTTATCATATAAATTTGAGAATCTGGTATACATGATAATTTTTCAACTAACATACTCATTAATAATTGTCCATTTATTGTAATACTCATTGTATATTGAGGATCATAAAGAAAACTATTAACTTCATTACTTTTACCATAAGTAGCGTTTAATGCTAATTTTAAAGCATCTGAAAGAATATTATTTTTAAGATTTTTAGCTTTTATTCTTTTATCTAATATATTAGAATATATATCACAAAATATACTACCTAAATGTTCAAGATAAAGTTTATATTTAATACCTATATTTGGATATAGAGATGCTACGTCAGCAGACATTATAACATAATCATTATCTGATTCATAAATACCTGCTCTAGTAATACCATGAATACCACCTATACCATAATCTATTAATACATTTTTAAATAATATTGACTTTGAGATATTATTTTTAGTACCAGGATATATTATAACATCTTTAAAAAAAGAATGTATTTGCTTTAATTCAGGTGTTTCAAATTTAATATTATCAAATAATATATCTTTAACTACTATTTTATTTCTATAAGTTCTTTTAGATTTTAGAATATTTGAATCTATTCCTGTTTTTTTAATAATTTCTTTAAATATTATAGTTTCACCTATTTTAGAATCTGAATAATTTAAAGCTGATATCTTATAAGCCTTAGATATATCAGTCCTTAATTTTATTTTATCTTTAGATAATTTATAAAATTCAAAAGTTGCTATAACATCATTTAAATTATATTTTAATATATCTGACACTTCTTCTAATGTTATATCATCCTTAGTATGTTCTAAAGGCATTTCCATAACATTAGGAAAATTCATAGATATTTGTAATGATTTTAACGAAGTTCTTCTTCCTTTATTATTATAATGCCATATTTTATATAAATCTAATTGTGGCATTTTAAAATTTTTATAAGATATTCTAGAACTAAAATCATCATCTGATAAATTAATTATTCTTTGAGATTCTCTATATATAGCATGAATTACATCTTCCTTAGAAATAGTATTAAAATATTTATAGTTTTCAATTATAAAATGTAGTACTGGATAATCAAAGAATATATTATTAAATCCTATACCATATTTAACTGTTTCTAAATGTTGTATTAAATCATGTAATTCAAATTTATCTTTATGAAGAATATATGTTTTTATTTCTGCTGTATCTATATTAAGTCCAGTATACGTAAAACATGATTTTAATGTTTCAATATCATATATATAATAATTTTTATTCATTATATTTCAATTATTAATCCATTAGAAGA
>RXKI01000047.1:7876-9985 GCA_003962895.1 Neisseriaceae bacterium | reverse complement strand
TGGTGTTAGATTTACCATTTAGCAATGAAGAGTTAGAGATGCTGTTAAGTTTCTTATGTTTACCAAGCATTGATAATGTCTATAGTGTGTTAAAGACTATTGATAATAAAGCTAAATACGTTAAATTATTAGAGTTTATTTTGAAATGGTTACAAGATTGTTTAACTTATGTTGCAACTAATAAAATGCATTATTTTTCTGATTATGCAGTAAAAGTAAGTAGTATTTTGAACAAATTAGATAAAGATAAATTATTTGCATTACAGCAAGAATTGATTTTTTTAATTGAGTGGGAAAATCATCCAGTTAATCATAAATTACAATTAGAAAATATGTTTTTTAAATATCAACAATTATATGTCTAAATTTATTACTGGTGTGCATCACATTGCAATTATCTGTAGTGATTATGAAAAATCAAAGTATTTTTATAGTGAAATCTTAGGGTTTAAGATAGCTCATGAAGCTTATAGAGCGGAGAGAAAGTCTTATAAACTCGATTTACAAGTTGATGATTATACTCAGATAGAATTATTTTCATTTCCTAATCCGCCAATGAGGCCTTCAACACCAGAGGCTTGTGGCTTACGTCATCTTGCTTTTAGAGTTGATGATATTGATGCAGCGATTGTTAAGCTATCTAAGCAAAGCGTGGAGTGTGAACCAATTAGAATAGATGAATTTACTAACAAACGATTTACTTTTTTTAAAGACCCAGATGGGTTACCTTTAGAGTTGTATGAGGAGATCTTAGATTGAAATTTGCCAATATTGCTTGCTTAACGTCATTTTTATGTTTAACAACAGTCAATAATGTTTATGCTAATGATTTTACTTTTGTGGAGTCAATTTTGGGTAGTCCGACAAGCAAAGTATATAATCCGACTACCTCGATAGATTTGAGTAATCTAACGTGTTACAATGGAATGAAGTGTAAAAGCAAATACACACTTACGTTTTATCAACAAAATCCACAAAAAAGGTTATGGATTAATGGTAATGAGATTAATTCAAATGGGATTAGTTTGATTAAAATGCTTGAGCATTCATATTATGAAGGGCTAGATCCAAAGCGTTATCAAGTTGATAAATTAGCCAGTATGCTTGTAGATATACAAGGCTATAATCAAAAGCATATTGATGTACCTGAAAATATATTATTTAATTATGAAGTATCACTGACAGATTCGTATTTAACTTATAGTAATGATGTACAAAATGGTGTAATTAATCCAAATAATGTTTATGAATATTGGCGTGTTGATAAACGAAGTACTGCAAACATTTATTCAGAATTTATTAATGCAGTTAATAGTAACCGTTTAATTCAAAGCTTACAAAATGATATTAATGAACATCCTAAACTATATTCAGATCTCAAAAATCAATTAGCCATATATATTAATGCGTATCAACAAGGTGGTTGGAAACCTATTAAAAATACTGGTGTACTTAAACTAGGTAGTTCTAGTAATGCTGTGGCATTAATTAAACAACGATTAAGCATGACTAAACAATATAATTTATCTAATGATAATAATCCACATTATTTTAATAGCGAATTACAGAATGTAATCAAGCAGTATCAAGTTTCTAATGGACTTAAAGCAACTGGTATAGTTGATTCTTCGACATTAAAATTATTAAATCAATCTCCAGAAGTTACGATAAAGAAAATAGCCATTAATATGGATAGAATGCGTTGGTTGCCAGATAGTCTTGCTTCACGCAGGTTATGGATTAATATTCCGTCATATCAGTTGCAAATTTATGAAAATAATAATTTAACTTATACTATGCCCGTAATTGTTGGTGGAGGCAAGGAGAATAAAACCTGTTCAACAATTAGTTCTGTTACAAGTATTGAATTAAATCCATATTGGGGGGTTCCAAATCGTATTGCTACTAAAGAGTATTTGAAGAAAATTCAAGAAAGTAGTGGGTACTTGGCTAATCACGATATGAAGATTTATAAAAATGGAAGCAGCCAAGAAATTGATCCTACTATGGTTGATTGGTCAAATGTAAATGAAAAAAATTTCAACTACTACATTAAGCAACAGCCTGGTAAGAAAAATGCGCTCGGTCAATATAAATTTAGGTTTGACA
>RXKI01000047.1:2499-7818 GCA_003962895.1 Neisseriaceae bacterium | reverse complement strand
CAGAAGTTTGAGTCATGGATGTATTCGTGTTGGGCAACCAAAGTATTTAGCTGAGTATTTAACTAATAGTAACACTAATGGTTATACTTTTAACAAAGTTAGTCAGCTTGTTAATGACCAAACCCATAAGTTTGTTTCATTATCTAAACCAATTGATGTATATATTGTTTATTACACATCATATGTTGATTTAACTTCTGGGCAACTAACATTTAAAAAAGATATCTATGATTTAGATAGTATTAATTTTCCAATCTCTATTCCAATGAAAAAAGAAGACGAAATAGAAAGTAGTAATGAGTAATAAAATTATTCTAGAGTGTAAAAATCTAACGCTAACTAGAGGTAATAATTATTTACTAATTAATGCGAATATATCAATCAACCAAGGTGAAATTATATGGTTGATGGGTAGTTCAGGTAGTGGTAAAACATCATTTGCTGAATGTTTGAGCGGTAAATTATATTGCGATGGACAAATTAATTTTAACTGGGACTCTAGCTTAGAGTTCGCAAATCAAGTTAGCTATGTAAGTCAATTTAGTCAATTCAAAGATAAGCAAGGTCAGAGTGATTTTTATTATCAGCAGCGCTTTAATAGTTATGATGCTGATATGACGATTACCGTTCGTGAAGAGTTGGATTATTTATTTAATAATTGTAATGTTATTGATAATTTGCAGTTATTGATTAGTTTATTTAAGTTTGAGAATAAGCTATCTTCATCATTACTTCATTTATCTAGTGGCGAACGTAAAAAATTACAGTTAATTAAAACTCTCGCAAACCCCAGTCAATTAATTATATTAGATAACCCATTAACTGGCTTAGATAAATTATCAATGGCAAATCTTGAAGAGTATATTACTAAATTAAGCATAGCCGGGATTACATTTATAATTATTGATCGAATAAACTATGTTTTTGCCAATTGTTCTGCTGTTGTATTGATTAATGGGCAAAAGTTGTTTAAATTACCTGTGGGTAGTTACTTAAGTAAATATAGCGATAATGATGATATTAGAAGCAGTATTGATAATTTAAATTTCAAATTATTGCCACTTGAAAAAACTTATCAAAATATTGTTGAGTTTAAAGATGTATTAGTAAAATATTCAGATAAAGTAATTTTATCTGGGGTAAATTGGCAGATAAAAGCAGGGCAAAAGTGGTTGCTAGAAGGTGAAAATGGCGCTGGTAAATCAACGGTAATTTCATTGATAAATGGCGATAATCCACAGGCTTATGCCAATGATATATGGTTATTTGATAGAAAACGTGGTAGTGGCGAAACTATTTGGGATATTAAATCTAAAATAGGTTATATTTCGCCTGAGTTACAATGGAATTTTGCGCGGAATTTAACTTGTTTGGAAGTTGTGCTAAGTGGGTATTTTGATACTCCTGGCCTATATAGTAAAGCAACTCTAGAACAAATTAACTATGCAAAACAAGTATTAGAAAGCGTAAATTTATCTGAATTTGCCAATACAGATTACATATCAGTTGCTAATGGGGTACAAAGAAGTATTTTATTAGTGCGGGCTTTAATTAAAAATCCGCCATTACTGATTTTTGATGAGCCATGCCAAGGAATGAGTGAGAGTCAGTCGCAGTTTTTTGTTGAGATGATCGATAAATTATTTAATGGAACCAACCATACAATTATATATATAACGCATCGCACTGATGAGATGCCAAAATGTTTAACTAACCGTTTAACTATTTCAAATGGTGCGGTTATTAGAAATGAGGAAATAAATGAAATATAAATTTGCTACTCGTGCCAACTCACTAAAAGGCTCTGAGATTCGTGAACTATTAAAATTAACTGAGATGCCAGATATTATCTCTTTTGCTGGCGGTCTTCCCGCGCCTGAATTATTTCCTACTGATAAGATATCTGATTTAACTAAAGAAATTATAGATAAAGAAGGTGGCGTGGCTTTACAGTATAGTGCTACGGAAGGATTTGTTGTCTTACGTGAAATTATTGCTAATGAACGTATGAAGTTAGCCAAGGTGAATACAACTAAAGATAATGTCTTAATTACCGCTGGTTCACAACAGGCTATTGATTTTTGTGCACGATTATTTCTAAATGATGGCGATTATGTAATTTGTGAGAATCCAAGTTATTTGGGTGCGCTTAATGTATTTAATACCTTTAATGCAAAATATCTTCCAGTGGAAATGGATGATAATGGGATGGTTGTTGAATCATTGGAAGCAATTATTAAAGCACATCCTGAAGCAAAATTAGTTTACACAATCCCTGATTTTCAAAATCCAACTGGTCGCACTATGTCAGTTGAGCGTCGTAAGAAACTAGTTGAATTAGCAAATAAATATCAATTGGTTATCATGGAAGACAATCCATATGGTGAGTTAATTTTTGATGGTGAGCGTTTCCCTTCAATTAAGAGCTTTGATACTGAAGAGCGCGTGATTTACATGGGTTCATTTTCTAAAACGTTCTGTCCTGGTTACCGTGTAGGCTGGGCTTGTGCAGCTGATGAAATTATTCAGAAAATGATTATGCTAAAACAAGTTGCTGATTTACAATGTAGTACGATTGCTCAGCGTGAAGTTGCTTATTATATGCTTGAAAATCCATTAGATGAACATATTGCAGATATTGTTAAAGTATATAAAAAGCGCCGTGATGTAATGCTTGAGTCAATTAAGCAGTATTTTCCAAGTAATGTTAAATATACTTTTCCACTTGGTGGATTATTTACTTGGGTTGAAGTTGATGCTAAATTAAATGCTGCTGATATATTGGTTGATGCACTTAAACAAAAAGTTGCCTTTGTGCCTGGTGGAGCATTTTATCCGTTGGGTGATAAAAAGAATTTCTTGCGTCTAAATTATTCTAATATGCCTGAAGATAGGATTGTTGAAGGTATTAAGCGTTTAGGCGAAGTTCTAAATAGCTATGCGTAAAACGTACATTAAAAAAGCAAGGTTTGAATGCCTTGCTTTTTATCAATAATATACACAATATTATGACTGTTAAAATGTCGGAATTACTATACCGTTGTATTTGCTTTGAATGAATGATTTGCTACTGTCTGATCTTAAAGCGTTAATTAATTCTTTAATTTCAGGTTTATTAGCATTTTGAGCTGTTGTTACAACTATGTTTGAGTAGTAAGGATTTACTGGCTCTTTGTAGATAATTTGACTATCAGGAACTCTTTCAAGGTGTGCTTGATAAGCATTCATTACAACTAATTGTGAGTTTTTGTTAAGCATGATATTTGGTAATATCGCACTATCTTCTTTTACAATGTCTAAGTTGTATGGATTATTCACTAAGTCATCTAAGCCAGCAATATTACCCGATTTAAATGTTAATAATCCCATTGATTCGGCAATGCGCTCTGCTCTAATTTCCATAACGCTAGAGTCTGTAATTGCAAGCATAGAGTTTTTAAATATTGCTAGATTTTTATCTTTTTTATAAGATGTAGATAGATCTGGTGTTGCATATACTGCGAATGGGACAAAGAATATACTTCCAACACTAATTAAATTAGTTTTATATATTTGATTGTATGCATCTAGATATGCTTGATTTTGGAAGAAATTTGCTGTACAGCTTCCAGAAATGGTTTCTTTGTTTGGATTTTTAGGTGCAAATTGTGAGTTTGAAATTGAGTGATTCATTACAGCAGGGTCATTGTAGCTATTATAGTATTTGATATCTAAATCAATACCTTTTTGTTTTAGCATAGGTTTAATGTTCTCTAATATTTCACCATTTGGTGATTTAGTAGCACACACTGTAATTTTTTGATTTTCAGCTAGTGAAAATGTAGCTAAGCTACCTAGTAATAGAGCTAATAAAGTTTTTTTCATATGACCACTTTTTTATAAATATTAATTACTTAATCGGACAACTTCAGAGCACAATTTACTAATCCCAATATACGCTTCGACAACTGAGTTAGCTAACATATACGCGGGAGTTGAAACTATCTTATGCTTTTCATCAACACAGATATCACTTACTATGCAAGTATGATGAATTGCGCCACGTTTTTCAACTAATTGAGCGGTGCCAATATCACTACCAATAGTCATATTGATTGGACTATCATATATTGCAGGAATCATCACTGGAGCAATACAGATAAAGCCAACAGGCTTATTTAGCGCTGTAAATCCACGTGCAACTTCTGCAACTGTGTTATTTACTTTGTAATTTTCACCATCTTGAGCTAGAGTAAATAAATTTGCAGCAATGCCGTTACCACCAGGAATAATTAGTCCATCAAACTCAGTAACATCAATATCAGCTAAATTTTTGATATCTCCGCGAGCGATTCGAGCAGATTCAATCATCATATTTCGTTGTTCGTTAGTATCTTGATTGGTTAAATGATTTGTAACGTGATCTTGCAGTAAATCTAAGCTAAAACATTGATAGCTAGCACCAGCTTGTTGAATAGATAATAAAGTTAGTACTGATTCATGAATCTCGGAACCATCCATGCGACCACATCCAGCAAGTATTACAGCAATTTTTTTCATGCGTTAAACCTTTATAGCAATCTGTTATAATTACAGTATTCTAACATGTTTGCAGTTGCAACTATATCTAGTATTGGATGTAAGCAAGTAAAAGAGGTCAAATGGCAAAAGATAAAACAGTTTATGAATGCTCCGAATGTGGTGAAAAGCATAGTAAATGGCAGGGTAAATGTAATGGTTGTGGTAATTGGAATTGTTTAATTGAGACTGTAGAAATTGCAGTATCTAATAAAACAAATAATACACGATTCAATGCTTTAAATAAGCAATCAAGCGTAGTAACTTTAAATGAAATTTCAGCTCAAGACATTTCGCGTAATATTACGGGTATTGGTGAATTAGATAGGGTGCTTGGTGGTGGTTTAGCTCAAGGTTCTGTATTGCTACTTGGCGGGGATCCAGGTATCGGTAAATCAACATTATTACTGCAAACTTTGGCTAAAATCGCTGAAAGTAAAAAAGTACTTTATATAACTGGTGAAGAATCAGTGCAACAAGTAGCATTACGAGCAAAACGTTTGGATATTGCAAGTCATCAAAATTTACGCCTAATGTCTGAAATACGTATGGAAGCTATATTGCCACATATTGAGATTGAGACACCTGATGTAGTAGTAATTGATTCAATTCAAACTGCTTATTCTGATTTACTGCAATCAGCACCAGGCTCAGTTGCACAAGTGCGTGAATGTTCAAGCATTATGACAAGACTTGCTAAAGGTAAGCAAATTGTCGTGATTTTAGTTGGACACGTAACTAAAGATGGTGCAATTGCTGGTC
>RXKI01000047.1:664-2449 GCA_003962895.1 Neisseriaceae bacterium | reverse complement strand
TGGAACACATCGTTGATAC
Source organism: Neisseriaceae bacterium (assembly GCA_003962895.1). Taxonomy (GTDB): domain Bacteria; phylum Pseudomonadota; class Gammaproteobacteria; order Burkholderiales; family UBA11063; genus Aquella. The sequence goes on along the minus strand of RXKI01000047.1, from coordinate 2,430 downwards.
CGTGTTATATTTTGAGGGTGAACAACACTCAAATTTTCGTATGCTTCGTTCAGTAAAAAATCGCTTTGGTGCGGTTAATGAACTCGGTATTTTTGCTATGACGGATAAAGGCTTACGTGAAGTAAATAATCCATCTGCATTATTTTTATCTTCATATCGCGATAATGTTTCTGGTAGTTGTATTTTGATTAGCGAGGAGGGAACTCGTCCACTTTTGGTTGAGGTACAAGCTTTGGTTGATCAATCACATTTAATGCCAGCAAAACGCTTGGCAGTTGGTATGGATGGTTATAGATTATCCTTACTTATAGCTATTATGCAACGCCATATTGGTGTACAGTTATATGATCAAGATATCTTTATCAATATAGTTGGTGGGCTAAAAGTAACTGAGCCAGCACTAGATATTGCGGTTGTTCTTGCAATTATTTCATCATTTAAAAATAAACCATTGAAATCTAAATTTGCGGTATTCGGAGAGATTGGTTTATCTGGTGAAATACGTACAGTGCAAAAAGGTCAAGATAGAATCAAAGAGGCAGCTAAACTTGGATTTACCACAATAATTGTACCTAAGGCTAATATGCCAAAAGAGAAGATTGCTAATGTGAACTTAATTGCTGTAGAAACAGTCGAGCAAGTAATTTATCATGCTTTTGAAAGGTAGGACTTGGCAAAATTATACTGATAAAACATATATTTCAGTATTGCTAACTTGTGCTTGTTCGTATTGGCTGATTGGTAGTTTATTATTGCCGATGCTCAGTTATGTAGTTTTGGATTTTAAGACTCATGACAGTAATTTCATTAATTCAGCAACGATAGTTAATATAGTACCAAGTTTACCGTTTTTATTTTCATTTGTCATTGCTGCGTTAATTAATAATTCAAAAATAGCTAAAATCAGATTATTATCTATTGGCTTAATTTGTGTGGCGAGTGTAGTTGTATTTTTTTTACAACAACATAGTATTATAGTGCTGAGTATTTACGTATTATTAATGAGTTTAGCATTTCGGGCGTTATATTTTGCATTAGACAAGCAAATAACTGTATTACTTCATAATAATGTTACGCAATTTCAATCGGATTTATTGATTTTAAGCACTCTTGGTAGCATTGTTTTTCCCAAATTAGGTAATGCTATTTACCAGAATTATGGTTTTATTGGTGATATTACGTTATTTACCGTATTGAGCATTTTATTGATGTTATTTACTCGGCTCATTCCAGAGGTTGCATCTTTGGATACAACTAATAAAGTAAATAAAATATCTTTTAGCGAACTGATTAAGTCAAAAGCACTCGTTAAATTAGTTTCGACACTGTGCTTAGTTACAATCGCACAAAGCCCATTTTTTTTAGTGTTTTTTATCAAGTTACATGAATTAAACATTTCAACAAATAGCTATGCAAATATATTGGCGTACTCATCAATTTTTAGTTTATTAGCTGCGTTAATTAATAAGAATAGATTTTTGGTGCATACAAATAAAATGCCATTAATAATTGGTATTTGTTTACTATGTGAAGCTATGTTATTTGCTATATTGGGAAGCACAAATCAATCTAGTGTATTGTATATAATCTATTTTTCAACTATTTTATTAAGTAGTATTGTTAATATACAAAATTTTGCGTGGATTATAAAAACAATCAAAGCTGATGCTAAATTAGTCAACTATACATCATTTATCAATGGGGCAATTGCAAGTTTGTTTTACCTTTGTTATTTATTTACTGAGTTTTTGGTTAACTATTTATTA
>RXKI01000047.1:0-585 GCA_003962895.1 Neisseriaceae bacterium | reverse complement strand
GCCAAGCAAAAATTGAAGATAATGATGTTGTTTTTGAAGCATTGATGGAATCATTTGATGAGTTTAGTAAGTGGTTGTTTTGGGTAAATTCAAAGTATTCACGTGAAGGTTCTTTAAGTGCACTAACTGATGCGCATAAAAAGTATGTGGAAAACAATGAGCTTCTTGGATTAATTTTCTTAAAAGATACTGATGAGCTAGTTGGTTCTGTTGGATTGCATAACATCAAATGGCATTTGAACCAATTTGAAATTGGCTATTGGTGTCGTAAATCAATGCAAGGGCTTGGCTTTATGCCTGAAGCTGTTAATGCTTTGGTTGATTTCACATTTAGTCATTTAGGTGCTAGAAGAATTTGTTTAACTACAGATGAAGAAAATATTGCAAGTCAGAAATTAGCCAAAAAATGTGAATTTATTTATGAGGGTACTTTACATAAAGATTCGCTAGGTGCAGATGGTAATTTAAGAAATACGCAAGTTTATGCGAAATGGCGATGAAGTGATGAATATGCTAAAATCTCTCTAAATTAAAGAATAATAAAATCATGCGCTGTATAAAAACAATTTTGTGGCAAATCTGTAA
>RXKI01000092.1:1951-10018 GCA_003962895.1 Neisseriaceae bacterium | reverse complement strand
ATTTTACGAGAGTTGTCCAATATTAAGAACTGATATTGAAACTCAAACTCGTGAATCTAGGTTAAAATTAGTTCATTTAACCGCTATAACATTGAAAACTGGTTTAAACTTACTGGGAATTGATACTGTAGAAAAAATGTAAGCTAAATAATATTTTAAAGGGATTTTTATGAAAAAATTATTAACATTGTTAATAGCTGGAAGTCTAGTAACAGAAAGTGCATTTGCTTGTACTGATGTAAATATCCAAGCTAATGATGGTTCAGTAATAGCTGGACGTACAATGGAATGGGCAATGGATATGGGTTGGCAGTTACAATATGTGCCAAAAGGAACGGTATTTCCAATCACGGCTCCAAGTTCAGTAAAACTACCTACTATAAATGTTACTAGTAAGTACTCTTTTGCTGGTGTATCTACTGCTGATGTTAAAAACTCATTTACCGATGGTCAAAATGAAAAAGGTTTATCAGTAAGTGCAAATTTCTTACCTGGTTTTACACAATATGAATCTGTTTCAGCAACAGATAAAAATTATATGTCTATATTACAAGCGGTTGAGTTTATTTTAGCTAGCTATTCAACTGTTGATGAAGTTAAACAAAATTTCCCAAGTTATAAAGTATGGTCTGAGCCTATTGCTGGAATTGGTTTTGAGCCTACATTACACTTCTTGATTACGGATAAAAGTGGTAAGAGTATAGTTATTGAGTTTATCAAAGGTCAAATGGTTGTATTTGATGATTCTATTGGTGTGATGACTAATGCGCCAAACTATAACTGGCATTTAATCAATTTACGTAATTATTTAAATTTAGATAATACAGGAACTTTTGCTCGTAAAATGACAGCTCCTGGAACAAATGATGAGAAAGCAGCAGGAATTACTAGTTTAGGACAAGGTAGTGGTGGTTTTGGTTTACCAGGTGATTATACATCTCCATCTAGATTTGTGAGAATTGCATATTTAAAACATTATGCTAAACCTACAAAAAATGCTGATGAAGCGGTACAGCAAGTTGCGCACATATTAAATAATGTTGATATTCCTAATGGTTCAGTTGCTGATTCAAACGGTAATCATGTATTAGATGAGGTAACTCAATGGATAATAATCAAAGATTTGAAAAACAATCAAATGTATTTAGCTGATTATGCTCACCGTACAAATTATGCACAAATTGACTTAAATCAAGTATTTAAATCAACTAAGCCAATGAGTGTAAAAGTTAGCGATATTAACTATCCTAGCGCTAAACTAGCAAATCCATTTAATTCTAAGTAATTTTACTAATTTTATGCTAATATAAGGCTTGGTTGTTGTTAATAATCAAGCCTTATTTTTTATGGGTGTAATATGAGAAAATCTAAATTGTTAGTTGCTCTTTCAATGTTATCTGTATCTGTGTTTGCAGATAAATTACCTACAGTAATGATTATAGGTACTGGTGGTACGATTGCAGGTAAAGCAGCATCACAAGTTTCAGGTACATATAAGCCTGGCGAAGTTAAAGTTGAAGATCTTGTTAATAATGTAACTGGAATTGATAAATTAGCTAATTTAAAATTTGAGCAGCTTTATAACGTTGGTAGTTCTAATTTATCTTTAGATAATATGGTTAATTTAACGAATGCGGTTAATAAAGCATTATCAGATAAAAGTATATCTGGAGTTGTAATTACTCATGGTACTGATACTTTAGAAGAAACTGCATACTTTTTAGATTTATTTGTTAAAAGCAGTAAACCAGTTGTTATTACTGGATCAATGAGACCTTCTACATCGTTAAGCGCTGATGGTCCGATGAATTTATATGATGCAGTAGCCGTTGCTGCTAATCCTACTTCAGCGAATAAAGGTTCGTTAGTTGTATTAAATGATGAAATCTTTGATGGTAGAAATGTTACTAAATCAGATTCTGAAAATGTAAAAGCATTTAGTGCTAATAATGGTGGGCCAATCGGTAGTGCATATGCGGGTGATGTAAAATATTATTATTCACCAGTTAGATTGACAACTGTAAATACGCCGTTTAAAGTTGCTGACTTAAGCCCAATGCCAAAAGTAATGATTATTTATGATTATCTGGGTTCGACAACTGAGCTCTTACAAAAAGCTATTGATGAAAAAGTACAAGGTATTGTTTGGGCTGGAAGTGGAAACGGTAGTATCAATGGAAATGCTGAAGAACTTATTAAAAAAGCTCGTGCAGCTGGTATCATAATTGTTCGTAGTTCTCGTACAGGTAAAGGTCCAGTGATACATAACTCAATGGATGATTGGGATGATCAATATGGTTTAGTCTCTGCGGATAATTTAAATCCACAAAAAGCGCGAATTTTATTGATTGCAGCATTAAGTAAAACAAATAATGTTGATAAAATCAATCAGTATTTTGCTGAGTATTAAGATTTCAAAATGAATAGCACGACTTATTGTTGTGCTATTTTCTTATAAGTATAAAGGACAATTAAATTGGTTAATTATAAAATAACTTTACATCCTGAAAAACATATTTATAATGTTACGTTAACATTTACTCCAACTACTGATTCACATAAATTATATTTGCCTGTTTGGATACCCGGTAGCTATATGGTGCGTGAATTTAGTAAAAATATAATTGATGTGAATTTACAAAGTACAAATGGTCGCATTGAACAAATTACTAAAAATGAATGGTTACTTGATGGACTTAAAGTAGGGCAAGAAGTATCAATTAGCTACAACGTTTATGCTTATGAATATGGTATTCGGACTGCATTTTTAGATTTTACACGAGGTTATTTTAATCCAACTAGCTTATGTTTGGCAGTGGATAGATTTGAGGCGAATAAACATTCTGTAACTTTTGGTGAGTTACCAAATTCTTGGAGTGTCGCAACTGGTTTAAATTGTATAGATAACAAATATATTGCTAAAGATTATGATGAGCTATTAGATTGTCCATTTGAGATAGGGCAGTTGCAAATGCATAAATTTATGGTGAAAGATACACCACATTATTTAGTTTTATCAGGTACGATTTTACCTTTTGATTTACAGCGTATTTTAGGAGATATGCACAAAATTTGTGAATATCAAATTAATATGTTTGGTGGTAAAGCACCATATGAACACTACACATTTATTTTAAATTTGTGTGGTGAAGTCTATACTGGGCTTGAGCATCGTAATTCTACATTATTAATGTCGCCATATTATGCATTGCCAAATTTAAATAAAACCAATGAAGATGATTACATTAAATTGATGGGTTTAATTAGCCATGAGTTTTTTCATACTTGGAATGTCAAACGAATTAAGCCTAAAGTATTTACACCTTACGATGTTAAAGAAGAGAATTATACGAAATTATTATGGTGGTTTGAAGGAGTTACTTCATACTATGATGATTTGGTAATGTATCGTAGTGGTGTAATTGATCAAAAGCAATATTTAGGTTTTATCATTGATAATATCAATAATGTGTATAAATTTAATGGAGTAAATAAACAAAGTATTGCCAATAGTAGCTTGACTTCATGGGTCAAATACTATCGCCAAGATGAGAATAGCCCAAATGCAATAGTTAGCTACTATGTTAAAGGCGCATTGGTTGCCATGTGTTTGGATTTACAAATTCGTAACCAATCTAAACATAGTCTCGATGATGTGTTGCTGTATATGTTTAATCAGTGGCAAAAAAATCCAGTTGGTATTGGTGAAAATGAAGTTCCTGAAATTATTAAACAAGCTACTGGCGTTGATTTAACTGATTTTATAAAATTAGCTACAGAAACAACAGAGCAAATTGATTTTGTTGGTCTATTTAATAAGTTTGGTTTAGATTTGAAGTCAGCTAATGCAGTTAATCATCAAGCTTTTGGCAAATACCACGACTATGAATTAACTGATGCAAAAGCATCTTGTAATAAGCTTGATTTAGGAGCTAAATTAGAGAAACAAATTCTTGGATATACGGTTAAGAATGTTTATAATCAAACATCTGCTGAAGATTCTGGTTTGGCGGTTAATGATTTAATTATTGCATTAAACGATGTTAAATTAACCAACTTGGAAAAACAGTTAGCTTTTCATAAAGCTGGCGATAAGGTTAATTTGAGCATTTTCCGTCAAGAAAAATTATTAAATGTAACCGTGAGTTTGAAATCATCTATTGTGCAAACTCATGATTTATATTTATCTGATCCAGAAAAATTATCAAAATGGTTGTGATGGTTAGTTAATGTCTGAACAATTAAAAGCAACTTTCATGCTATTGTTAGCCCCATTATTTTGGGGCGTAACTTTTCCTTTGATGCATTTAGTTTTGCATTATTGCTCGGCGGATTTTTTTGTATTTTGGCGCTTTCTGATTGCTGGGGTATTGCTAATACCTGTATTGATTTTGGCAATTAGACGGCGTACCATTGGCAAAATTGATCTGTATTATGGTCTTGCAATTGGCTTAATGAATTGTGGCGCATTTTTATTTCAAGCCATTGCTTTAGAGTCGCAAAAAAGCTCTTCAGAAATAGCTTTTTTAACTGGAATTAATGTAATTTTAGTGCCGTTATTTATGCCATTACTGGGTATGCGTAAGCCGCAGATTAATGAAATAATTGCTGCATTTATTTGCTTGTTTGGTGTATTTATAATAAATAATGCCAAATTTAGTTTTTCTGAAGTCGATATTTTGGTGATTTTCTCAACTATCTGTATTGCTATAGGCATGATATTGGTTGAGAAGGCTAGTCTGGTTAGTAAAAATTTACAATTACTTACCTTTTATCAAATAATTTTTACATCAATAATACCATTTGCTTACTTAAAAGGTATTGTCTTACCAATTCCATCTCAGCATATTGTCTGGTTTGCCTTAGGTTGTTGTGCAATATTCGCAACTATTGTTCCAATTTTATTACAGCTTAAGTACCAGCATGTTATTGGTTCAAATAAAGCTGCGATAATTTATAGTTTAGAGGCTGTTTTTGCAATGGTATTTGCGCTTTTGGTTTTTGGCGAATCAATTACGATAAATGTGGTTGTGGGTGGTTCGATTATTATTTTTAGCGTAATTTATAATGATATAATAAAATTATTCATGACAAGATACATTAAAAGTTAACAAGGGGGCAAATATGAGTGAAGTTTTAAAAAAGCCAAAGGCAGAGTTACATATGCATTTGGAGGGTAGTCTTGAGCCTGAGATGCTATTTAAGTTGGCTAAACGAAATAATATTTCATTAAAACATAATTCAGTTGCAGAGTTAAAACAAGCGTATAAGTTTAATAATCTTCAAGAGTTTCTAGATATTTATTATCAAGGTATGTCTGTTTTACAAACTGAACAAGATTTTTTTGATTTAACTTATGCCTATTTAGAAAAATCTCATCAAGATAATGTTGTGTTTAGCGAGATGTTTTTTGATCCACAAGCACATCTTGAACGAGGGATTAAATTAGCTACTGTTTTTAACGGCATTACTCAAGCGATTACACAAGCAAAAACTACACTAAATATTACGGCAAGTCTTATTCCATGTTTTTTGCGTCATTTAAGTGAGGATAATGCACTACATACATTTGATTTATTGATGGATCATCGTGATAAATTTATCGGTATAGGCTTGGATTCGAGTGAGCTTGGTAATCCACCGAGTAAATTTAAGAGATTATTTGATAAAGCGCGTAATGAAAAACTAAGGTTGGTTGCTCATGCTGGCGAGGAAGGACCTGCTAGTTATGTGTGGGAAGCAATTGATATTTTAGGTATTGAGCGAATTGATCATGGTAATTCAATACTTACTGATGAGACTTTAATTAAACGTATTGCAAAAGATAAAATTGGCTTGACTATGTGCCCACTATCAAATCAATGTTTGCAAGTAGTTAGTGATTTACAAAACCATCAAGCACTGACACTACTTAACCAAGGGGTAAAAGTAACTCTAAATTCAGATGATCCAGCATATTTTGGTGGCTACGTAAATGCTAATTACCAAGCATTAATCGATGAATTAAAATTAACTGATCAAGAAGTATCTCATTTGATTCAAAATAGTCTTGACGTTAAGTTTGTTTAAGTGCTTGTTAATATTGTCTAATAGTGCTATAATCATGCACTTTTGTTTTAATTAACAATTGTGTTTATTTTATAAAACCTTTCTCTTATCGCAAGCATGGATAAGAGATGATTAAACCGTAAGGAGTTTTCATGCGTCATTATGAAATCATTTTCCTTGTTCATCCAGATCAAAGTGAACAAGTTGGTAACATGGTAGACCGTTATAAGGCTACTATTGCTGAACATGGTGGTAAAATTCACCGTCTAGAAGATTGGGGCCGTCGTCATTTAGCTTATCCTATTCAAAAATTGGCTAAAGCACATTATGTTTGTATGAACATTGAGTGTGGTAATAAAGTATTAGAAGAATTAGGTCACGCATTTAAATTTAATGATGCTATTTTACGTAATTCTATAATTACAAAAAAAGCTGCGCCTACTGAGCCGTCTGTATTCATGAAAGATGAGAAAAGTAAATCATTAATCTAATTAATGATGAGTGCTTGTAACGAAGTAATATTAACTGGGATAGTAAAAAAATCTATCCGCCAATTGTCACTATAAATAAAGTTAAGGTTGAGCGTTTTGTTTTAGAACATCAATCAATCCAAGAAGAAAATGGAGCATTACGCAAAGTATATTGCAAAATGTTTTGTATGATTTTTGGTAATGAACTGAGTGATATATTGAATTTAACAGTTAAAGTTTATGGGTTTATAGGTGCAAATTCTCAAGGGCAACTAGTGTTGCATGTGAATAAAATAGAAAAATTGAATTAAAGGAAAATATAAATGTCACGTCAATTATTAAGAAGAAGAAAGTATTGCCGTTTTACAGCTGAAGGCTTTACTGAAATAGATTATAAAGATGCAGGGTTATTAAAAAACTACATTACTGAAACTGGGAAAATTATTCCATCTCGTATTACAGGTACGTCTGCTAAATTTCAACGTATGTTAGCTGAAGCTATTAAACGTGCGCGTTATTTGGCTTTATTACCATATTGCGATCAACACTAATTTATAAGGGATTTAAGTTATGAAAATTATATTATTAGAACGTGTTGCAAATTTAGGTAAATTAGGTGACGTAGTTGAAGTTAAAAACGGTTATGCGCGTAACTTCTTGGTTCCTCAAGGTAAAGCTAAACGTGCTACTGCTGAAAATTTAAAAGCTTTTGAAGAGCGTCGTGCTGAATATGAGCGTTTACAAACAGATATCTTATCTAATGCTCAAGTTCGTCATGAGAAAATTAATGGTGTAGTATTTACTATCGGTGCTAAAGCTGGTGTTGATGGTAAATTATTCGGTTCTGTTACTTCTATGGATATCGCTGAAGCTATTAAAGCTGGTGGTGTTGAAGTTAAACGTTCTGAAATTACATTACCAGACGGTCCATTAAAAACCATTGGTGAATTTGATGTTGATGTTATTTTACATCATGACGTTAGATCAACAATTAAAGTTAATGTGATTTCTGAAGCTCAATAAGCTTATGAGTAATTACTAAAAGCACTAGCAAGAATGCTAGTGCTTTTTTATTTAGTTGAGTGGAGATACAAATTTTATGCAATTGCTAAATAAAATACCTTGTAATCGTTCTAATCATGCCCAGAGGGGTAAATTTATGCTTTAGTAGGAATTCACTATTATAGTAATTATTGTCAGTGTAATAGTGAATTAATGTCGATTTTTCACTAAAAATATTTGTGAAAATAGTTGAATTTTTATCGAATAGGGGGTTGTTTTTTTGTAGCGGTTTTGATACAATATCGGTATTGAAAGTTTTAGAACTTTCTTTAAGTTTTTTACTCATGAAAATTAGTCCAAGTACGATTGGTTTAATTAGCTTTTAAAATTCTCGGCAAAGAAATTTAAAAGTGTTTGCGGTAAAGAAATACAGACACCGCACTAAATAGCTCTTAGTGCAAGTGCCTATCTATCTCTACCAGCATCAATTATAACACATCAATTTTGTTATATGGTGTAATTCTCTATTTTTAGCCTTCTAAATTGT
>RXKI01000092.1:0-1887 GCA_003962895.1 Neisseriaceae bacterium | reverse complement strand
TTATATAAAAAGCAGTCACTTTCGGGAGATTGAAACTATTACGCGTTAAAATGCTAATATTTTTCAGGTGGTTGCGTTTGGCGTTGTTGCTAAACAATAATATACATAAACATAAATGATATTACCCGTATAACGTGTAATATTTACCCGTAGTAAAAAAATTATTCGCAAGCTCATAAGAAAACTATCAGTTGTATTTTTGCATTAGATCGCATAAATATCATGACTAAATGACAAATACAACTTGTGAGTATCGCGTTATATGTACTACACTCATAGGTCGCAACCGCGTTCTATGCAACAAATAGTTCACGCGTTTAATTAAATTGGAGAAGAAGGCAAGTTATCATGTCAATTAATAAACCATTAACCGAAGTAGTTAATATGTTTTTGAGTGGTGTATCTAGAGTTGCAAATTCTGATAATAAATTTGGTTTTAATATTCAAACAGAGATTAAGGTTGTAAGGCGTATATCTAGTAATTTCTATATAGTTGTAGACTTACATAATGAAGAATCATCTATTGGTGCCAGGGTGTTTAATAATCAAGATTTAGAAGTTGGTAAAACTTACCTTGTATATGGCTATGTATATCTTTACTATAAGCAAAACTCTTATTTTGATAAAGCAGAAAAGAATGGAATACTAATAAATATTGGAATTGAAAATTTTAATAAATTACCAGATAGTAACTCAGCAAATGATTTAGATGTTGTTAGCACGGTTAAGCAATTAGATTTACCACAAATGAAATTCCCACGACTTTACAATAAACCATTAAAAATAGCAGTAATTTGTCCTAAAGGAAGCAAGTTAAATGGTGCTCACTCCACTAACGATGTTCAGTCTAAAATTGTAAATAGCTCTATTAGAGATAGTTTTATTGTTAATGAGATGCCTTGTAATATTGAGAATGTTGAAGAAGTCGTTACCGCAATTAATAAAGTATCTAAAGATACTCCAGATATTTTTGTTTTAGTCCGTGGTGGTGGAAATGAAAATGCAATCATGTTACTAGATAGTCCAGATATTGCAATAGCTATTGATAAAGTTAATTGTTTTAAAATTATTGGAGTTGGGCATGCTAAACATAGATTAATCATTGAAATGCTTTTTGATCATATATCTCAAACACCTACTGATGTAGCTAATTACATTTTAAATGAAGTATATGCGATGAAACGCAAACAACCTGTTGACTATATGGAGCAGTTTAACAAAATTAATGATAATTTTAGAAAGATACCAAGTAACTCTACTGATTTTACGCGAGTAAATGATAAATTAAATACGCTAACTAATAGTTTAGAACATTATGCTGCAAAAATAGATGTAGTATCATCAAATTATATAGATCAGCAAAAAATATTAAAAAATGATATTGCAGCGTTATCATCAAATGAATCTTCTACTAAAAAGTCTAAAGACCATTCTTTTGTTCTTTGGAGTGGTTGGATTTGTTCGGCAATTTTATTTTATTTGCTAATGAAATAAAACCTGCCAATACGACAGTGAAACCTGCCATCACGGCAGGTTTTTTTACACCTTATTCTTGTAAAATATTCTTTATGAACTAATCATAGAGAGTATTATGCAATTACCTAATTTATTATTTTACAGTAACAAAATAAGTTGTTTTAGTTATGCGTAAAATAATCATACCATTGTTACTCAGTATGAGTCTAGCCAATGCTGCACCAACATGTACAGGTAGATTTGTAAATCCCATTACAGATATATGCTGGTCATGCATATTTCCACTTTTTATTGGTCCACTTCCACTAGTCTTTAACGTTGGTGGACAAAAAGGTGGAACTATCATTTCTACAGATAAAGATCCAAGTAAAAAAATTCAAGAGTGGGGAATCCCATTTATCAAGTCAGGTT
>RXKI01000105.1:18433-35980 GCA_003962895.1 Neisseriaceae bacterium | reverse complement strand
TAAGCAAATTTGACAGTTATTGCCAAGTATTGAGAAATTTCGTTTAGTTAGCTCAGGCACCGAAGCTGTAATGTCAGCAATACGCCTTGCTCGCGGCTATACCAATAAAAAATACATCATCAAATTTAATGGTTGTTATCATGGTCATAGTGATTCATTATTAATTAAAGCTGGTTCAGGTCTGCAAACATTTGGTAATCCAAGTAGCGCTGGTATCCCTGAAGAAGCAGTTAAGCATACATTGGTACTTGAATACAATGACGTTACAGAGTTGAATGAAGCTTTTAAATTATATGCCGATAATATTGCTTGTGTGATTTTAGAACCATTTGCGGGCAATATGAATTTAGTTCGCCCAAGCAATAAATTTATCCAAACATTACGTAGTCTATGCACTAGACATAACTCCGTACTTATTTTTGATGAAGTTATGACTGGATTTCGAGTTGATCTTGATTGTGCGCAGAAATTACTTAATATCAAACCAGATCTAACTACACTTGGCAAAGTAATCGGTGGTGGTATGCCACTTGCTGGATTTGGTGGTAAAAAGGAGATTATGGATTGTTTAGCGCCTATTGGTACTGTATATCAGGCTGGGACTTTATCAGGGAACCCAATAGCGGTTACTGCTGGATTAGCAAATTTACAGATAATTCAACAAGACAGTTTTTATCAAAACCTAATTGCTAGAAATAAGCAGTTAACAGATGGTCTAACTCAATTAGCCAAGGCAAAAGGTATCGCTTTTAATGCTGATTATGTGGGTGGTATGTTTGGGTTTTATTTCTTGGATAATATACCAGATAGCTTTAATGCTGTGAAACAAGCTGATCAACAAGTGTTTAATAAATTCTTCCATCTAATGCTTGATAATGGCGTATTTTTGGCACCGAGTATGTTTGAAGCTGGGTTTATTTGTAGTACACATACACCTGAAGTTATTGAACAGACTCTTGAGATTGCTAAATTATCTTTTGCTAAATTATGATTAATGTACATGACGATAAAATAATAATTGATATCTATGTACAACCAGGTGCAAAAACAACTATCGCTAATGGCATTCACGATGAAAAACCAAAGATTAAGATAGCGGCTGAACCAAGTTATGGTAAAGCAAATAAAGAAGTTATCAAATATTTTGCAAAATTGCTTAAATTACCATTGAAAAACATTGAGATTATCAATGGGGATAAATCACGAAATAAACGCTTAGCAATATTTGACACTAGTAATGAAATATTGAATATATTACAAGGATTATATAAATGACATTAGAAACTAAAATTGTATTAAATAATAAATCACATCCAGCTGAATATGCAGTTATTTGGCTTCATGGACTTGGTGCTGATTATAATGATTTTCTACCAATTGTAAACGAATTAAAACTTAATAAATCAGTAAAATTTGTTTTCCCAAATGCACCAGTAATCCCAGTTACAATCAATAATGGCTTTCAAATGCGTGCGTGGTATGATATTTTAGATTTCAGTGATTTACATCGTAAGGTTGATGATAATGGTATTTTGGCAAGCGTTGCGCAAATCAATCAATTAATTAGCAATCTAAATGCTGAAGGTTTTACCAATGATAAAATCATTATGGCGGGATTTTCTCAAGGTGGCGTAATTAGCTATTACACAGCATTAAATAGCAAAACTCCATTAGCTGGTTTGCTTGTATTATCAGGTTATTTACCAAGCCATGAAGTTATAAATAAATCTACAGCTCAAGCAAATGCAAATACACCAACATTAATTTGCCATGGTTCACAAGATCCAGTAGTTAGCATTAATTACGCAAAACAAGCATGTACGACATTAGACAATCTACAAATTAAGTATGAGTGGAAAACCTATCCAATGCCACATAGTGTTTGCATTGAAGAAATCAATGATATTGCAGCTTGGATGAATAAGATCATGGAAAAAATAAGAACATGATAGAAACACTAAAAGGATTATTGCAAGAAAGTATAGATAGAGCATATCAATTTGACAAGAAAACAATTGAAAAAGGTGGTATGGAGCAAGCTTGTGTTTTTCGTATCAGCCATTATCTTCAATGTTTTATTTCTAATACTAGTGTCTTAGAAGATTATGTTGTAGACTGTGAGTATAATAAAAATGGCGATGGTATTAAAAAAAAACTCTGATGGAAAAGCAATTAGACCAGACCTTTTATTACACAAAAGAGGCGTAAATGATTCTAATTTACTTGCAGTAGAGTTTAAAGGTTGGTGGTCAAAAATAAAAGAAGAACATGACTTTCAAAAACTAAAATCTCTTACAAAAAGAGATGGGTAATATGCTTATACTCTCGGAGCATATGTAAAATTGGGAAAAAGCAAGGATAGCATTAAATATTTTTTAATGGTGAAGAGATTACTGAACAAACATAATCCTAAACCAAGATCTACTATTAGTTTAGTGAACTTTTTTGACTATCATGCTCTTCAATTAAATCTTTATCTGAATTACTAAATGTATTTTCAATATTAGGTAATGGTGGTAAATCTTCTAGGTGGTTTAATCCTAAATCATCTAGAAATCTGCCAGTTGTTGCAAGAAGCTCAGGCTTACCAGGTAATTGTTTATGTCCAACCACTTCAATCCAACCGCGTTCAAATAATGTTTGAATAATTCCACTATTGACAGTAACTCCGCGGATTTCTTCTATTTCGCCACGTGTAACAGGCTGACGATAAGCGATGATTGACAATGTTTCCATAACTGCACGAGAATAGCGTGCTGGTTTAGCATTGGTTAATTTATTTACATATGATTGATATTCTGGTTTTGAGCGGAATCTATACCCACTGGCAATTTTGATTAATTCAATCCCACGAGATTCGTAGTCCTGAGATATTTCAGTCAGTATATTTAATAATACCGTATCTGTCAGTTGATTATCAAAAACGCTGTGTAACTGTTTTAAATCCACAATATCATTTGCAGTTAATAAACATGCTTCAATTACTTGTTTAATGTGTGTAGTATTACTCATGCGGCTAAATCCACCCAAATATTTTGTTCTTCATCTTTATTAATTACCACCATACCTTCTTTTCCTAGTTCTAGAATAGCAATGAAATTAACTACCAAATAAGAAATACCATAACTAACATCAAACAAACTATAAAAGTTACGACAGCCACTTTCTCTTAGCATGCGAAGAATATTGGTCATATGTTCACGAATTGATAACTCTTGTTTCTTTATATGGTGCTCAGTCTGCGCAGTTAAACTTCTAATTAGCAATGTATGCCATGCTTTTTGCAAATCTTCTGGTTTAACTTGCGGTGGATCAACTATAAAATCATCACTTGCAATATCCACCCACATGAAATCACGTAACGCTTGCGGCACTTCATTTAAATTTTGTGCAGCTTGCTTGATTTGTTCATACTCAATCAAGCGACGAATTAGTTCTTGTTTAGGGTCTAATTCATTATCCTCATCAACCTCTTCTTGCTTTGGCTTAGGTAATAATATACGTGATTTGATTTCTAATAGTACCGCAGCCATCAGCAAATACTCACTAGCTAGTTCAATATTTAATTCTTGCATGGCGTGGATGTACGCTACGTATTGATTGGTAATTGAAGCAATTGGAATTTGTAAAATATCAATATTCTGCTTGCGAATTAGGTACAAAAGTAAATCTAGAGGTCCTTCAAACATCTCAAGAAATACTTGTAGCGCCTCAGGAGGAATAAACAAATCTTGAGGTAATTCGTCAAATGGTTGATTATTTACAGTAATATTGGTTGTGTTCATGCACTATTAATCGAGTTAAGCTAATTGAGTTTTGATTTTATCATTATCAACAAATGCTTATGATTAATTAACTTAGCGTAGGAATAACCCACAAAACCATAGATGTAAATGTTGTTTTAAAACAGTGTATTATGTTGACAGTGTAAGCCTTAAGACTTTATTTGCTGTTATTTGTATTAATCTCGGCACTATATGAATAAATCATTAAGTAAAATCACGTTATATATCAAAAAATAGGTGGCATTATGCGCAAAATTTTAGGCTTAATTTTAAGCAGTATTAGTGTAGTAGCTTTTGCAGATGGAACTGAATCTGCACCAGCTCCAGTAGTAAATAGCAACTCAACGTATATTTCGCAAGGAAATTATATACAAAACCCATATATAACTTTAACCACTGGCGGTGGAACTCAAAAAATTCCACAACAGCTGTGGGAAAGTCAAAACTTTGCAGAACACGTTTTTGCTGATGGTACATGGAATGTGATGGGTGGTGTGAGCGGTGGAGAGATGTTTAATCCAACTACTGGTGCTGCACAAAGTTTTGCCTATGGAGCAAACTTATTTGGTCAAACAGGTAGCGTAGCAGGATTCTCTATCGGTGGGCTTTTAACCACCTCAAATCCATTTGGAGCTGATCAATTAAATAACAGTAAAAATAATCCGACTGGTGCAAATTTTAATTTTTTACCAGCAAATGAAGTTGCAACTCTATCTGAAGGATTTTTAGAATATCAATTTAGTAATATTGTACAAGCTGATGTTGGGTATATTGGTATTAATAATAGCCCATGGTTATCAATGAATTATTACAACAATACACTTGTGCCAGGTGCAAATTACCAAGGTGCATTAGTTAACGTTTATCCAGGCGCTGGCTGGTTATTAACTGGTTTAGCATTTAATGGTGCCCAAATATTAGGTAATTCAGGGTTTACTCCAGGTACATTCTATAATAAGGGCATGGATTACTCAAGTGGATTGATCGCAGATCAAACTGATGAAATGTCAAATGGAACGTATGCTCTAGGTGCAAATTATACAGCTTGGAATAATCAGTACAATTTACGCTTATGGGGTTATAGCTTCGAGAATTATGGTAATTTATTATACGCAGATACGAGCATTAAATTCCAACCAACAGACATAATTTCATTTAGTATTTCTGCTCAAGGTGGTAATGACAGCCAAGGTGCCGGTGGTAGTGCTTTAGAAAATGCTGACTTAGGAAGTATTTCAAGTAACTTTGTTGGTTTACAAGGTGGTTTCACAGCTGGATTTTTTAGCTTAAATTTAGGTTATAACAACGTGTGGGGACCAAGTAGCGCATATGGTAATGGTGCGGTAGTTACTCCGTATACTTACGGATTTGCAACTGACCCATTCTATACTACAGCATATATGGCAGGTCTTAATGATTTAGGTTCTTCTGGTCAAGCTTATAAAATTAGCCCATCGTTTAATTTCTTAAATAATAATTTGTCAATTGCGCCTGCGTTTACCCGTTTTCTTACCACAGATCCAGAATTATATGGAACCAACGAGTATGATTTTGTTGTTACCTATAGCATCCCACAAGTTAAAGGGTTAAACATATTTGGTGTTTATGCGTATCAACAATTACCAGCATCTAATCCAGCTGGCGATAATACGGCAACGCAATTATTTATTAGTTATTTCTATTAATCATAAAGGTATATCTATGAGAAAAATATTAGCTGGATTTTTATTACTTGGTGTTAGCTCAAGCTATGCATATACTACAATTGATCCAAATAGCATCATGTTTAAATGTTCTGGTGCTGTTATAAATGCAAAAATTACAGAATCAGATATAAAAACTAAATGTAAAAATGCTTCAGAAAGCATCACAGATGATGTGAAAGATGGTCACAATAGCACTCACGTGAGTGGTGGTGGCGCAGATCAGATTCAAGATGATGATGAGAGTGTTACTGACAATCAATTTGATACTTGGTATTTCACAAATGATGCAAATCAAAAAATGAAGTGTTATTTCAAGAATCATAAATACGTCAAGTGTAAAGTAAGTCAATAATTAACTATCTATTCATTTAATGAGTCATTAGATAACATACGGTATAATACCCGTATGTTATTTTTTATATAATGAACAACCATGTTTTTGAAAACCCATCAAAGAATTAGGGCATTTAATACTCGCCACCAACAACAGATAAATATTTTACTTGGCTGTGTTGTTATCCTTGTTGCCCTTGCTGGTATTATTCACGGTGTCGTCGATCTAATCTCACTAAAAGTAAGCAGCTTTAAAGATTTTAATTTTGATATTAGATTTGTAATTCGTGAAGCCATTTCCTTTATCTTATTCTTTTCTGGCGTATTATTATTTGATGGCTCAAAATTTAGCTATCGAGTGAATATGTTTCTTTTAATACTATTCATTAGTGTTGGTCCATGGCTACATTTGTATCATGCTGGATATTTCACGCTATCGATAAGTATTGTGTTGTTGCTCTTATATCGACACAGTTTCAATAATAGCCTATATCTACCATATGGGATTATTCTGGTTCTTGGGTTTATTATATCCGCACTCTTTTATGGAGCAATTGGTAGCTATATTCTTCGTAATCAATTCGTTGGTATAAAAGA
The DNA here is from genome assembly GCA_003962895.1 of Neisseriaceae bacterium. Lineage (GTDB taxonomy): Bacteria > Pseudomonadota > Gammaproteobacteria > Burkholderiales > UBA11063 > Aquella. The sequence continues at coordinate 29,559 of RXKI01000105.1, read as the reverse complement.
TATACATGATGCAATATATTTTACTATAGTAACATTTAGCACTGTTGGTTATGGGGATATAGTCCCGACTACGCCAACAGCCAAATACTTCGTTATAAGTATGATTGTAATTGGTTTGGTGATGTTTACTTCAGGTGTTACTTTAGTTGCCTATAATGTGAACAATAAACTCAAGGATGTTTTATTTAATATTAACAAAGGAAGAATCTCAATGCGAAGCCATGTTGTAATAATAGGTTATGGAACTCTAGCGCGCATTCTAATGGAGCAATATCGTAGAGATGGTAAGCAGTTTATTCTAATTGACACGATAAGAAATCTAGATGTAGAGCGCAAGATATTAATGGATAATCAACAGTTATTTATTGCTCCGCATATGGGAGATAGCGAAACTCTTGTTCGTGCCAGAGTTGAAGATGCCGCATTGGTGATTATTTGTTATGACACAGATGAAGAGTCTATTTTCTCAACTATGGGTGTTCGTGAATATTTGGATAAAATTAATGCTAAAGTAAAATTAGTTACACGTGTATTCTATGAAGGAAACATAGAAAAGGCTAAAAAAGCTGGTGCAGATGAAGTAATTGCTCCTCATGTACTTGCTGCGCAAGCTATTTTTGGACTGAAAACAGAGTCGTGATTTAATTTATTAGATAAATTCATTTTATTTTTAGTGCGTATAAAAAAGCCCAGTCTAAATAGACTGGGTTTACATATTTCAGTAAGATAAAATTAGATGATTACTCTGCTGCTTCGATACTAACGATGCGACGATTAAATTTCCCACCAACTGAGAATTTAACAACACCATCTTCTTTGGCAAATAGAGTATGGTCTTTACCCATACCAACATTGTCACCTGCGTGGAATTGTGTACCACGTTGACGAACAATAATGCTACCTGCAGAAATTAATTGACCACCATATGCTTTTACACCAAGCATTTTAGGATTTGAATCGCGACCGTTCTTCGAACTACCACCAGCTTTTTTCGTTGCCATATTCGTTACTCCTCTTAGTTATTGATAGCGTCAATTTGTAATTCAGTAAAATACTGACGATGACCTTGACGTCTTTGATAATGTTTACGACGACGCATTTTGAAAATGCGAACTTTTTTATGACGACCTTGAGCAACAACAGTTGCCTCAACAGTAGCACCTGCAACAACAGGCGTACCAATAACCACTTTTTCACCGTTAGCAACCATAAGTACTTCAGATAAAGTAACTTTGCTTCCGATTTCTGCAGATATCAGTTCTACTTTTAATTTTTCGCCGATAGCAACCTTATGTTGTTTGCCACCAGTTTTTATGACTGCATACATCGATTAAACTCCTAAGTTTAAGTTAATTAAAAATATAAGACGCGTATTGTAACACAAAATACATAACTGAAACAAGTGTAATAAGTGCTAAAATTACTAGCAAATTAAATTATAAAATATACAAGACTAAAAATGACAGAAATTATTATCAAAAATCAATTCTTAGAAGCGCATATATCAACAACTGGTGCCGAGGTAAGGAAGCTACTAAATAGCCAAACTAAGCATAATTACATGTGGTCAGGTGATGGCAGTATTTGGAGTGGAGTATCGCCTGTATTATTTCCAGTGGTTGGTAAAACAGCTGGTGGTGAAGTGCGCTATCAAGGTAAATCTTATCCTCAAGGCAACCATGGTTTTGCTCGTAGCAGTATTTTTACTGTGGCAGAACAAACTGAACAAATGGTTAGGTTAAAATTAGATGTCGAGACTGTGCGTAAACATTACCCATTTTCATTAGACTTTGAAGTGGTTTATACATTACTTGGTAGTGTATTAACTACGCAATACATAATTACTAACCATGAAAAGACCGAAGCATTTTTTAGTGTTGGTGCACACCCTGCTTTTGCTTGCCCGTTTGATGATAATCACAAATTAGACGATTATTACATTGAGTTCTCACATTCCGAAGCAAACCTTCAGCAACATGAAATTACACCTGAAGCATTTTTTACTGGTGTTGCGAGTGAATGTACAAATAATGTAATTGATTTAAATGAAGAAACATTTGTAAAAGACGCAATTATTTTTGATAATTACAAGAGTAGATATGTTTCATTAAAAGAGCGCAATAGTGATCGCCATATAAAGGTCTCACTTGACGGATTTAAATGGCTTGGTATTTGGTCTAAAGTTAATGCAAAATATGTATGCATAGAGCCATGGTGTGGGCATAGTGATTATGTTGGCTTTAATAGTGATATCAATGAAAAAGCAGCAATCGAAATAGTGAGCCCATTATCTTCATGGGTGCGCTCTTATTCCATTGAGTTTGCATATTAAATAAGCTATAATCACATACTTATGAAAAAGACCAAAATTCAGTTAATTGCATTAGCATTATTTTCTGCAACAAGCACCTATGCGGTAGATTTATTTCAATCTTACCAAGCTGCGCTTAGCTACAATGCAGATTATCTAAAGCAGATTGCAAACAATCAAGCCGCACAAGAATTACCCAATATTGCGCGCTCTGTTTTATTGCCACAAATTGGTGCAAATGCTGCATTGACTGAAAATTATTTTGATCAACAAGGCATGAATGCATTTTATCATCAGCCAACTTATGCTGCGCAATTAACTCAAGTAGTGGTTGATTTTAATAAATTTTCTACATTATCAAAAAATAAATTAAGCTCTCAATTAGCAAATCTACAATTAACTAATGCGCAACAACTTTTAATGGTCAAAGTATCGCAAGCATATTTTGATGTGCTATATGCCGAGGACAAGTTAGTTGCGACCAAAAGAACCAAAGAAGCATTTGAAAAACAAATGAAGCAAGCAGATGCTGCATTTAAAGCTGGCGCTGTTACTATTGCTGATGTTAATGATGCAAAATCAGGCTATGATACTGCGATTGCTCAAGAAATACAAGATACGAATAATTTAATTATTAAAAAGAATAATTTTCATAATATTACAGGGCTAGATGCAGATCAAATTCAGCCATTGCAAGATAGTATTGCGCTAAACTTGCCTGAGCCTCAATCAGATAGTCAATGGGCGGAAATTGCTAAACAAGGCAATCTGAATATAAAAATTGCGACCATGCAGATGAATGTTGCTAAAGAAAATATTAGTATTGCACGCTCTGGTCACTATCCAACGCTTAATTTTAATGCGCAATATCAATATCAAGATACTTCGACATTGGATTCAACTAATATTCCAGCTGCGGCAATTCCAAATTTAAGCTACCCAGGTGGACCATTATCAACATATGGAGTTGGCTCTGCGTTATTGTCTTTATCTATACCAATCTCAGCTGGCGGGGCAATCAATGCTCAAACACGTCAAGCAGCAGATAACTATAGCGCCTCAGTTCAACAGCAAGTTGCAACAGAGCGCAATACCAATCAAGAGGTGCGTAATGCTTATTGGCAAGTTGCTAATGGTGTGAGTATCGTGAATGCTCAAAAAACCGCATTGACATCTGCTAAGACAAAATTGAGTTCAGATGAGCTGGGTTATCAAGTTGGTTTACGTAATAGTGTTGATTTGGTTAACTCTCAAAAGAACTACTATGACACTTATCAAATCTATCAACAGTCAAAATACCAGTATCTAATGGCTCAAGTAAACCTAGAGTATTTGAGCGGTAAAATCAATAGCGAATTCTTACAGAAAATAAATTCCAATATAAATCAGTAAAATAAACTTGACAAAGTTTATGCTGCGGTGCAATAATGATGTCCTTGGTGGTTTGAACCTAGATGTCTTACCTAACTTACTAAAAGTTATCTAGCTTGAAACCGTTATCCTCATTCGATATGAATCAATTTATTTTCAAATTGATATCATGTTTTATAAAAAGGAAGCGAAAATGGTTAAAGTAGTAAAAGCAGTTGCTAAAGGTTTTGCAAAATTTGTTAATATTTATACAAATAGCATCCCTAGAGAATTAATTGATTATAGAGTTTACTCTAAATAATCACTAAAAAGCTCAACTATAAAGTTGAGCTTTTTTATTATCCTATCACTATCCTAACGGCAACAATAATAAATATTACGCCAAGTATTTTATTGATAATGCCTTTTTTTCTGAAATAGAAATCTTGCATATTTTTTGTGCTAAATAATCGCGCAACTAATGTAAACCATACCAAAGCCATTAAGCCTTGTAAGATTATAATGCTAATATTTGTTAGCTTGCTTGGGTGATTATTCTCAACATACGCCATAATCCCAGTAGTCAAGCTATATAGCTTTGGATTAAAGATATTTGTTAATAGTCCAGAAATAAATAAACTCCAACTACTTATAAACTTATTCTCAATTTGCTCTGATAGATATTGATGATGGCTTTTACTTAATATGCATTTGATACCTATATAAGATAAATAGGCGCCACACACTACATTCATGACTTGTTTAATTAATGGATATTTAAATAGAAATGAAACGCCAACAACAACAATTGTAAATGAGATAAAGCAACCTGTGGCTATACCAATGCCCGTAATTATTCCTGATCTCTTACCATAACGTAATGAATTTTTTAAAACTAGAAAAAAATCTGGTCCAGGTGAAATTAGGGCTGCACCTAAAATCAAAAGCGTATTTAAAACTAATATGAAATCAATATTCATAATCTCAATCAGTCTTGATTTGAAAATTGTGCTGGTTTAAATAACAGCCAAAATAACATACCACCAAGACAAATTATCATACCCCCTACTAAGATAGGCAGTCGTGCATGATGCCCTGCTATATAACCTGCAAGCACAGCTGGGATAGTTTGAGCTAATGCATTGACACTTGAATTAATACCCATGATTTCACCGCGAATATTAGCTGGAGTTACCCTAGTTAATAACGCCGTGCTAAATGACATTGATAACGAATTGCACGTAGCTAAAAATGGCGGAATGCAATAAATCAAATAATACATTGATGGATGAATCATATAAAAGCAAAATAAGCAAATCCCTGCACCAAACATCGAAAATCTTAACACCTTATAGTCATCAACTTTACCAGATATCCGACGCACAACTAAACCCTGTGCCAATACAATCATCAACCCAACATACCCATAAAAACTACCTATCTTACCTTGCGCAAAATTAAACTGCTCAGATAAAACAACGCCCCAAAAAGTCGTAAAGAAAGTAAATCCAACGTTAAAGCAAAAACTTGCTGGAATTACGCTTTTTAGCCCATCATAAGTAAAAGCTTTAATAATATTATGAATTGGCTTAGTTAGATTAATGCGGCTAAACACTTTAGTTGTCAATGTTTCAGGTAATAATTTAATAACTAACATAACATTAATTGCACTTAGTATAGTTGCAAACCAAAAGGGTGTAGCAACATTAAACCAAGAAACTAGCTCTGGATCAGATAATTTACCACCGATTACGGGACCAATAATAAATCCCAACCCAAATGCCATACCTACTAAACCAAAATTCTTAGCACGATTTTTAGGTGAGCTGACATCGCCAATTACAGCAAAAGCCACCGAAATATTACCACCAGAAATACCATCTACTATACGCGAGAAAAACAATAGCGGAATATTTTTAGATAGGATAGCAATGGCAAATAATATATACGAAATTGCCGTACCAGCTATTGAAATCGACAATATATGCTTACGACCAAAGCGATCAGACAACTGCCCCAATATTGGAGAAGCTAAAAACTGTGCCAATGGAAAGCAAGTCAATAACCACCCTAGCAAAATAAAGCTTTCTTGATGAGTCCAACTAAGTGGTGTGATTCTAAATGATGATGTTTGAGCGATTAGCATCGGGAAAATTGGAATCAAGATTCCAACACCTAACATATCAATTAAAATGGTTAAAAATATTATTCTAATAATGCGTTTTTCTTGATCCATTACTAAGCCTTTAAATATAAAAAAGACCCTTAATAAAAATCAGGGTCTTTTTTGTTTTTGTGCTAAACTATGCCGCTAAATCTTGCAAATAAACTTTCATTTTTTGCAATGCTTTATTTTCGATTTGACGAACTCGCTCTGCTGAAATACCAAATTCGCTAGCTAAATCATGAAGAGTTAATTGATCTTCTGGATCAACCAACCAACGTGTCTCAATAATTCGACGACTACGATCATCTAACTCAGACAATGCATGTTCAATCCCAACTGTTTGGATATAATCATCGGCTTTACGCTCCATGATATATTCAGGAGTTTCATTGTCACTTGATAACCATTCAATTGGCGAACTCTCATCTTCACTATTACCAATCAACGCAACATCGCGACCAGTCAAACGTGAATTCATTTCAATAACATCTTCGGTAGTCACATCAAGATCTTTAGCTATTCGTCTAGCTTCAATCATAGAAAGATTACCAATATCTTCACGTTGCGAACGTAAATTGAAAAATAATTTTCGTTGTGCTTTAGTTGTAACTGTGCGAACTATACGCCAATTTTTAATAATAAAATCGTTAATCTCAGCTTTAATCCAATGCATCGCAAAAGTAACCAAACGTACTTGACGTGCTGGATCAAACTTCTTAACCGCTTTCATCAAACCAACTGTACCCTCCTGAATCAAATCAGAAAAAGGTAATCCATAACCTAAATAATTACGTGAAACAGACACAACCAAACGCAAATGAGATAGTACTAATTGCTTAGCTGCCTCTACATCTTCGTGGTCACGCCAACGACGCGCATAATCTTGCTCTTCTTGCTCTGTCAATAATGGCAGGCTGTTAACATAGCTAATATACGCATCCATACTACCGTTTGCTACAACAGGTAGATTTGTAAGTGCCATATTTGTCATATGAAGCCTTTCATATCTAAAGTTTTAATTAGTGTAATTTTACCACAATTTATAATGCAGAGCAATATTTGTTTAGCAATTCAGCTGAAATAACTTGACAAATGCAAAATCACTTAATGAATCAGTCCTAAAGTCTTCTGATAAATTGGTAAAACTGTATCAATCCCAGCGATTATCATTTCAAATGCAATTGCAGTAATAATTAATCCCATAATTTTTGAGATAATTACAATCCCAATATCCCCAATCGCTTTCGCAATTTGATCTGATAACATTAAGATTACAACGATTAAAATACTTAAAGACAATAACACCGCTGCAATACCTAATTTATCCCATAAGTGCGGTGAATCATGACCGTACAATGTCACCATTACCATACTTGCAGGCCCAACTATCATTGGTAGGCCAATTGGACTAACCCCAAGACTTTTCACACGTTTTTTATCAATTTCAGTATCAACACCACCATCATTAGTTGAACTATCAACTAAAATAATTTTCACGCCCAAAATCAATAAAATAACCCCACCACCAAGACGCAACGAATAAGTATGAATTCCAAGACCCTCCATTATCCAATCGCCAGAAAATAAAAATACCAACAAGATACAAAACACTGTAATACCTGCCAATATTGCCACATGTCTTTTATCTTCTTTACTTAAGTGTTTTGTTAAATCTAAATATTGACTCAGTGCTAAAACAGGATTTAACAAGCTCAACATCGTGATAAATATTTGTAAGTAATTAGACATAAATTCCTCCTATATCAACTTAATGACTCTAATTTTTCGATTAACCTATTAGCATGGTTTTTTGCACGTGATTCGACTTCTTCTTGCGTATTATAAACATTTGGAATATAAATACAGCCATGTGTGTAAACTGGTTCATTCCAAATCATCTGCGTCAGATACGCAGTTTGTTCAAGCGGTCTTAATAATTCTTTAATTGAGAAATGATTATATCCTGTAGCTGAGTATGATTCTTCTGGTCCACCTACTGTAATTGATGGAATAATATGCTTGCCTTTTAATTTATCACCAGCTGATCCATAGGCAAACCCGTAGCTCAATACTTTATCTATCCAGCTCTTTAACGCTGCTGGTACAGAATACCAGTAAAATGGAAACTGTAAAACAACTACATCAGCTTTTATTAGCTTACTTTGCTCGGCTTCAATATTTATATCATATGTTGGATATAATTTATCAATATGACATATCTCAACATTCAAAGAAGATAATTCTAGATTCGACAAAATTATTTTATTTGCATACGAGTGCTCAATATTTGGATGAGATGCGATTACTAAAATATTTTTCATTTTTTGCGTACCTATAAAAAAATCCCACTTTTTAGGGTGGGATTCAGACATCTTTTGACTGATTAAATCATGCCTTTAGATTTTAATAATTCAAGCATAGTTGTGCCTAGTTCAGCAGGTGAACGAGTATATGCAATTCCAGCTTTTTCAAATGCTGCAAATTTCTCTTCAGCAGTACCTTTACCACCAGAAATAATCGCACCAGCATGACCCATACGTTTACCAGCAGGAGCAGTAACCCCAGCAATATAACCAACAACAGGTTTAGTTACATGTGATTTAACGTATTCAGCAGCTTCTTCCTCCGCAGTACCACCAATTTCACCAATCATAATGATTGCTTCTGTTTGCGGATCTTCTTGGAATAATTTCAATGAATCAATATGTGATGTACCTGGAATTGGATCTCCACCAATACCGATACAAGTAGATTGACCTAAACCTAATTTAGTAGTTTGTGCAACTGCTTCATAAGTCAATGTACCAGAGCGAGACACGATACCAATCTTACCTGGTAAATGGATATGCCCAGGCATAATACCAATTTTACACTCACCTGGAGTAATAATACCAGGACAATTTGGTCCAATAATACGCGTTCCACTTGATTCAGCATAACGCTTAACTTTTAACATATCTAATGTTGGTACACCTTCAGTAATAATTACTAAAAGAGGAACACCAGCATCGATTGCTTCAACAGCAGAATCTAATACAAATGGAGCTGGAACATAGATAACTGACGCATCAGCACCAGTTTCTTTAACCGCTTCACGCATAGTATTAAATACTGGTAAATTTAAATGCTTAGTTCCACCTTTACCAGGAGTAACACCACCAACTACTTTAGTACCATAAGCTAATGCTTGTTCAGAATGGAATGTACCATTTTTACCTGTAAAACCTTGTACTAATACTTTTGTATTTTTATTAACTAATACACTCATTACAAATCCTTTTTATACTTTTCTTGATATGATTATTTTAAAGTAGCAACTACTTTTTGTGCTGCATCTGCTAAGCCATCAGCAGGAATTAATGCTAAACCTGAATCTTTCAATATTTTTGAACCTAATTCAGCATTATTACCTTCTAAACGCACCACAACAGGAACAGTTACATTTACTTCTTTAACCGCATCAACAATAGCTTCTGCAATCATATCACAACGTACAATTCCACCAAAAATATTGATTAATACCGCTTTTACCGCAGTATCAGCTAAAATCAATTTGAATGCTTCAATAACGCGAGCTTTAGTAGCACCACCACCAACATCCAAGAAGTTAGCAGGTTGACCACCATAAAGTTTGATGATGTCCATAGTCGCCATAGCAAGACCAGCACCATTAACCATACAACCAATGTTACCCTCTAAAGCAACATAGTTTAAATCAAATTCAGAAGCTTTTAATTCACGTTCATTCTCTTGAGATTTATCACGCAACTCAACTAAACATGGATGACGGAACATAGCATTTGAATCTAAATTAATCTTAGCATCAACACAAACTAATTCGCCATTTTCACGAACTGCAAGTGGATTGATTTCAAACAAAGCAAAATCATTTTCAACGAATGCTTTATAAGCACCCATCATCATTTTTACAAAGTTAGCAATTTGATCACCAGTTAAGCCTAATTGGAATGCAATATCACGAGCTTGACATGGTTGTAAACCAACTAATGGGTCAACAACTGTTTTTAAAATTTTCTCAGGTGTATCATGAGCAACTTTCTCAATCTCAACACCACCTTCAGTTGATGCCATAAACGTCACACGGCGGCTTGAGCGATCAACTACAGCACCTAAATATAATTCACGAGATACTGGATATAAGTCTTCAGACACATAAACAGAATTTACTGGCTGACCATTTGCATCAGTTTGGTATGTAACTAAATTTTTACCAATTAAACCACTGGCAACTTCACTAGCTTCATCACGTGACTTAACTACTTTTACACCACCAGCTTTACCACGACCACCAGCATGAACCTGAGCCTTAACTACGGCAAATTTACCACCTAATTTATCAAAAGCTTCTGCAGCTTCACGACCATTAGTTGCTAAAACACCAGTTTGTACACGTAATCCGTAACGTGCTAACAGTTCTTTCGCTTGATATTCATGTAAATTCATGTTTTATCCTTATTGTTAAAATTAAAAATCTGTGTATTTTATCATAATACCTACTTAATTTGTAGGTGCATTATGCGTTGTTTCTTCATGAGTTTCTTCTAATACTGCAAATAATTGTATTTGCAGCCAAGATTGTATTCTAATAAACTGCTTCCAAAAAATTAATGCAACCATAAAAGCACCAGCTTCAAGCATCAATAGAGTTTGAGGTGAAGGTAATATTTGGTGACTAATTGAGAATATTACACTCATTATCCAGATGATTGCAATAACTGGAATAGTTTCAAAAATCACTCGACGCACATTATAAGTTTGTTTACCTAGCATATTACTTTTGATAATCATTTCTGAAAGTATCATCGCAAATGCCTTTAACTTACGATATGATGCAATAATAAATGGCAATGAAATCAATAACGAAACTCCACAAGCAATAGTCTTATGCATAGAATCGCCTAAAACAATAATGTCACGCCCTAATATCACACTATCAAATCGACTAATAGTATCTACTACGAACATTGCGGCAATAAATACAGCGGCAATAAACATGCTATTAACAATAATTTGCGCCACAATTTTCAAAATAAATTGCACAATCATAGCACTGTCACCCTGTGGAGAACGATCATGAATCCACGAAGTATATCGTTGAAATGTTTTAGCTACGCCGTGACAATTTTTAGAAAAACCACTTGATAATGGAACTGCCAATTTAATCATGTACGGTGTCGTAAGCGTAGTGAGTGCAGATACTGCAATTGCCATTGGGTATAGTTTTGGATTCGTTACGCCCAATGTCGTGCCAAGACCTGCAATAATGAATGAGAACTC
>RXKI01000105.1:9183-18383 GCA_003962895.1 Neisseriaceae bacterium | reverse complement strand
AACGCGAAGTGAATTACTACCAGATTCACCAGATAAGAATGCACCGGTAGTTGCTCCAATTGCTTTACCAAAAATCAATGCTCCACTAATTATCAATATCGTGCCAAAATTATCAACCAATACTGTTGGATCAAACATCATCCCTATTGTCACAAAGAATACCGCGCAAAACGTATCACGTAAAGGCTCAACCAATCTTTCAATTTGGTGAAGAGGCTTGGATTCAGCAATGATTGCACCAATCATAAAAGCACCTAATGCAATACTATAATTAAGCTTTATTACCAATAAACAAATTCCGAAACAAAGTCCTAATGATGAAATTAACATCATCTCATTACTTTTATATTTAGCAATGTAATTTAGCAGCCTTGGAATTGTTAAAAGCCCAATTACCAAAGTCACGATAATAAATAACGAAAGCTGTCCTAACGTATTAACAATATTATCGCTAGCAATAGTGCCACTAGTTGCAATACCCGAAAGTAATGCAATAATACCGATTGCCAAAATATCTTCAACTATCAACACACCAAAAACTAGTTGCGCAAATTTATTATTTTTGAGACCTAATTCGCCAAATGCTTTTACAATAATAGTTGTAGAAGAGATTGCCATCATCGCGCCAAGGAATAAACAATCCATTTGCGACCAACCAAAATATTTACCAATATTGTAACCAATGGCTATCATCAAGCTAGTTTCACAAATTGCCGTAATAAATGCTGATGCGCCAACCTTAGCAATTTTTTTAAGACTAAATTCTAACCCTAGGGAGAACATTAAAAATACTACCCCCATCTCACCAAGAGTTGAAATAGTTTCCTCATCATGCACCATTAAAATCGATGGTATATGTGGTCCAATAATAATCCCAGCTACTAAATAACCCAGTACAACTGGTTGCTTGAATCGATTAAATACTAGCGACACAAAGCCTGCGACCAACATAACAATCGCCATATCTTGAATAAATAAATTTGCATGCATACTTTGTTATACTCTTTTCAATTTAGCAAATGCTGCTGCCATACTATTTCCGGCATCACTAACATTATTCCTTGGGTTATTATTACGTGGCGCTTGCCCTGATGGCTTAGCTGATGTTGGTATATTAAGCTTATTTAAGCCTTTCATTGTTAATGCAATACGCTTACGCTTCACATCAACTTCTTCAACGCGAACCTTCACGATTTGTCCAACTTTTAATACGTCATTTGGATTAGCTACATATTTATCTGCAATTGCTGAAATATGCACCAAACCATCTTGATGAACACCTACATCGACAAAAGCACCAAAATTAGCTACATTAGTAACAACTCCATCTAACTCCATACCAACTTGTAAATCAGCAATTTCATTGACACCATCTTTAAATTGTACAGTTTTAAATTCACCACGCGGATCACGCCCAGGCTTATCAAGCTCTTTTAATACATCTTGAATCGTTGGTAACCCATAACCAAGACCTGTAAAGTCATTTGCTTTAACCGTATTTAATAACTGATTATTCCCAATTAATTGCTCAATCGGCACAGATAACTTCTCTGCAATTGCAGTTACCAAAGTATAACTCTCAGGATGAACCGCTGATTTATCTAATGGATTGCTACCATCATTAATACGTAAGAATCCAGCGCACTGCTCAAATGTTTTATCACCCAAGCGCGTAACCTTAGTTAATTCTTGACGGTTACTAAATTTACCATTTTTATCACGATAAGCAACTATGTTATTTGCAATGATAGTATTCAAACCAGACACTCGAGCAAGTAATGGAGCCGAAGCTGTATTTACATCTACCCCAACGGCATTCACACAATCCTCAACCACATTGCTCAAACTATTAGCTAATCTAGTCTGATTAACATCATGTTGATATTGACCAACACCGATTGATTTAGGATCAATTTTCACCAACTCAGCCAACGGATCTTGTAATCGGCGTGCAATTGATACCGCTCCACGCAAGCTCACGTCTAAATCAGGAAATTCTTTTGAAGCAAATTCTGATGCTGAATAAACTGAAGCACCTGCTTCTGAAACTACAACTACTTGTGCTGTCACATCTGGGTATTGCTTAATAATATCGCGGACTAATTGTTCAGTTTCACGTGAAGCAGTACCGTTACCAATACTGATTAATTCTGCATTTACGGCTTTAGCAAGCTTATGAATTGCCATCATTGCTTCATCACGACTTTTTGTAAATGGATAAATAGTCGTAGTAGTTAATAGTTTACCGGTATTATCAATTGCGGCAACTTTTACCCCAGTTCTAATCCCAGGATCTAAACCAATAGTTGTCTTGCTACCAGCTGGTGCTTGAAGTAATAAAGCATGTAAATTGGTTGCAAATACTTTAATTGCCTCTTCATCAGCTTTTTCACGCATATTACTAATTGCTTCAGTTTCAAGAGACGGATAAATTTTTGCTTTCCACGTTAATTTGACACAGTCCAATAAGAATTTACTAGCTGCCAAACCATCGGCTATTTCAAATTTATTGACAACTTCAACTTCATAACTTGATAACTCACCACGAGCTAATACATGTTGCTCTGGATATTCAACTGATATAGTCAAAAAGCCTTCGTTATTTCCACGTAAGATTGCTAACGCTCTATGTGATGGAATATTTTTAACTAATTCTTGATGGTTAAAATAATCAGTAAATTTCTCGCCAGACTCTTCTTTGCCATCCACAACCTTAGCGGTTATCAAGCCTTCATTAGTAAATCTATTTCTCAAATTAGCTAATAATTCTGCATTTTCTGAAAAAACATCTAATAAAATAAATTTTGCACCATCTAGCGCATCTTGTACTGTTGCTATATTTTTTTCTGGATTTAAATATTTACTTGCTTCATTTAGTGGATCAACATCTTGATTTTCTAAAATAAATAATGCCAATGGCTCAAGCCCAGCTTCTTTGGCAATTTGCGCTTTAGTTCTACGCTTAGGTTTATATGGCAAATACAAATCTTCTAGCGTAGTTTTATTATCTGCAGCATAAATTGCAGCTTCTAATTCTGGAGTTAATTTACCTTGCTCTTGAATTGAGTTTAAAATAGTATCGCGACGCTCATCTAGCTCACGTAAATAAATTAATTTCTCTGCCAAAATACGTAATTGTGAATCATCTAATCCACCAGTAGCTTCTTTACGATAACGGGCAATAAATGGAACTGTTGCTCCATCATCTAATAATGATATTGTACTTTCAACTTGACTTTGATTAACTTGTAATAAATTTGCTAATCTAGTTGCTATTGGTAATAACATAAACTTTTTAACCTATAAACTTAATTCTAATCACAACAACCTGCTGCTCGGCATTTTGCATCATCAAACTCTGTTTGTAACGTAACATGGGAAATACCATATTTCTCGAGCAATATACGCTGACACTCAGCTAATAAACTTGGCCAACTATCTAAATTACACGCTACAACATGTGCAGCTAATGCTGACTGATTCGCTGAAATATACCAAATATGTAAATCATGGACATCAACAATACCATGAACACTTTTTAAGTCATGTCCTATTTGTTCATAGTCTAAATGTTCAGGCACTCCAGACATCAAAACAATAACTGACTGCTTGATTAATTTATAATTTGAAACTAGTAACAATACAATTACAATCAATGACAAAATTGGATCAACTACCGACCAATGAGTATAATAAATTATCGCACCAGCAACAATTGCCACTACCGACCCAAGCACATCACCCATTGCATGTATCATCGCCGCTTTTATATTTAATGAGTTGGCATTACGTGAGAGTATAAATACTATAGCACCATTTATAAGTAAGCCTAATCCAGCAACTATAAATAGCACGCCACCATCAACCACTTCTGGATCAAAAAACCTTCCAACGACTTCAAATAGGAGCCACAAAGTCAAAAACCCAGTAAACATACAGTTGATTAATGCTCCAAGAGCTTCTGCTTTACCATAACCAAAAGTTAGTGTAGTATTATCAGGACGTTTGGCAATATGATTTGCAACAAATGCAATTAATAATCCAGCCGCATCCGTCATCATGTGCACAGCATCTGATTGAAGTGCAATTGAATTAATCCACCACCCAGCAATGCCCTCAACTATTGAAAATGAGAATGTGGCAATCAAACACCACATTAATACTTTAGCATTGACATGTCTATGATCGTGACTATGTCCATGATTTAAACCATGGTCTAGATTATTATGCGAAGAATCGCTATGAACATGTTCATGAGTATCATCGTGCGATAAAAATTCGCTCATTAAGATAAACTCAATATAAGTGAATTAGTTTTCTTTGGCATGATTAATAGTATATTTGGGAATTTCAATAGTCAAATCTTCATTAACTATAACTTGGCAAGACAAGCGCGATTGTGAAGTAACACCCCAGGCTCGATCTAGTAAATCTTCTTCGATTTCATCAACTTCATTTAATGAATTAAATCCTGAGCGCACAATTACGTGGCAAGTTGTACAAGCACGCGACATATCACAAGCGTGTTCAATTTCAACATCACCTGCCAATAATGCTTTACATAGGTTTACTCCATCATGAACTTTAATTTCTTTTCCCGAAGGACAAAGCTCGTCATGAGGCAATACTTTTATAGTTGGCATATAAACCTTTCATACCTACTAGTTTAATTCACTATTGTATCATAAAACGGTCTCACAAAATTACTCCATATAAATAGCAACAATATACATAAACATTCAAAGTCACTATAATTAGGTATAAAGATTCGCTTTTATATTATAATACATACTTATTATAATTACACTCATCAATGGATGATTATGTTAAAAAAATTATTTTTTATTCTATGCTCAACAATATCAGCATGCGTATATGCTGATTCTGGACTATACCTTGGAATAGGTACCGGATATGCAACAATTAATGCTAACACCACTAATGGATTTAGTTATATCGATGGGAATAGTGATAAGTCTGACGGGAATATGTTAGGAAATCTATTTATTGGATATGACTTTAGTCGCTATGTAGGACTTCAAGCCGACTATTATTATATAGCTAGCACTCAATATTCAACTGGTTCAGATATACCAGGTATTCAAGGATCTTTTACAATTAATCAACAAACTATAGCACTCGGGATAACTGGACATTTACCTTTTGAGTTATTTGCAAACTCATTAAGTGGACTATCTTTATTCGCCAAATTAGGAATGGGATACAATATGATAAACATTGATGGTGGTACTGTTGCTAACTATGATCAAAGTTATATTCAAAGCCTATCAGGATATTCTGGGGGATTATCACCTATGCTTGGGGGTGGAGTTGAGTACGGAATAGATAATGTCGGCTTGCGTGCAGAATATGAGAGAATTGGGGACATTACATTTAGTAGAGATAATCAAAATTTACTTAATATAAATAATAACTTATATATGGTATCTGCTTTTTATCATTTTTGACTTTTATTATTACTCGCATTATTAATTAGAATTTTATTTACATATCCATTATTGAACCCAGAGTACTGATTGCCTGTATTATACATGCTAAGCGCTTTGCGTAATGCTAACTGAGCGTCATTAGTATTTTTTTTGGCTTGTATATAATTTTGCGTCAAGATATCTCCACTTATTTGCAAATTAAGACATCTATCATCAATTAATTTTTCTGGAGCAATTTTACGCTTACGAATGTTTTTTATATTGATCTGTCCAAGTCCAACATCAAAGTTATATCCATGCTTATCTAGGTATTTTACCCAAGCAATCGCTTGGCTTTCACTTTTAGGCTGATAACGAAGCATTGCGCCATTTAAACCAATTGCCCATGGATTTGCTTTTGATTCAGTTTTTACAAGTGCAACCATAGTAGTCGGTGCAACTTGAGGACTACACCTCTTAGCTAAATCAATCAAATCTGCATGAGCAATTACTGGCATATTTTAGTACACAAGAGGCAATGACACTTTTTTACCATCACGAGCTGACAAGTAAATTGCTATCAAGAACTCTAAAGAGTGTAACCCTTCACGACCATCAGTCATTGCTTCAGCCTTACCTTGTAAGGTTTCAATCACGTTTTGATAATACAATGGATGTCCAAAACCATAGACAGAAGTAGTTGCATAATTAGCTTGTAAAATGCTTTCATCTTCTGGACGTTTATCGGCAAATTCCCAGTGCTCAATTTTATTAACCGCTACTCCACCAATACGTACAGTACCTTTTTCGCCAATTATAGTAATTGAGCCTTCAAGATTCTTTGGATAAGTTAACATAGAAACATTCATCGTACCTAATGCACCATTACGGTATTTAAATGCAATTACACCACTATCTTCAGTATCAATATTGCGTGCCAAAGTTGCCGTATAAGCTTGAACAGATTCAATTGAACCTACCAAATATTCAAGCATATCTACATAGTGAGAGGCCTGATTCATGAATGCACCACCATCGAACTCCCATGTACCACGCCATGAAGCAGCATCGTAATACTCTTGTGGACGTGTCCAAAACACGTTTGATGCAACTGAATAAATACGTCCAAAACGCCCTTGATCAACAGCTTGCTTTAATAACTGAATCGTAGCATTCAAACGGTTTTGCTTAACCACAAATAATCGAACATTGGCATCATCACACGCTTTGACCATATCAATACCATCTCGTAGTCTTGTTGCCATTGGTTTTTCTGTAACTACATGATATCCTGCACGAGCGCATTTAATAGTTTGCGTAGGATGTAAACCACTTGGAGTAGTCAAAATAACTACATCAAAACCACCAACATGAAGCATATCGTCTAACGAAGTATAAATATGTTTGGCACCAAATTTAGCTGCCATATCTTTAGCACGCTCAACAACTGTATCACATACCGCAATTAACTCAGTATTCTCTTTATGCTCGACAAGTGAATTAAAATGATTTTCAGAAATTCTGCCACAACCTACCAAAGCAAATCTTATCTTACGACCAACGATTGGATTATTTCTATCTAGCATTACTTAGCTTTCTCTAATTTTTATAACTACATAATTATATACTGAATATTCATCAATATAGAAATAAAAAACACTGCTAAAATTAGCAGTGTTTTTTAATAAAGTACATAAGTTAATTAAACAATGACTGACAGTACATCATTAATTGCGTAGGGAAAATACCAATTAATAATAACAGCAATACATTTGCCAATAACATTCCTTTAGTTACAATGCAAACATCTGCAGGTTTCACTTCTTTAACTGGATCGTCAAAGTACATTGCTTTAACTACACGGATATAGTAGAACGCACCAATTAATGACATAATCACAGCAAATACTGAAATACCGATCAAACCATGACTAACTAATGATGACAATATAGTAAATTTAGCATAGAAACCAACTAATGGAGGAATACCAGCCATTGAGAACATCACCAATAAAAGCAAAAATGCATAAACTGGTTGTGTTTTAGCTAAACCTTTTAAATCATCTAAAGTTTCACACTCGAAACCATCTCTAGATAATAAAGTTAGCACACCAAATGCAGCTAATGCAGTTAATGAGTACGTTAATACATAGAACATACTTGATGCTAAGCCAACAAAATCTAATGTAACAAAGCCAAGCGCAACAAACCCCATATGAGAAACAGTTGAGTAACCAAGCATACGTTTAACATTAGTTTGTGCAATTGCTACTATATTTCCAAAGAATAGAGATAAAATAGACAACAATAATAACATTAATGCCCAATACATCCCAGCAGCAATCAACCCATCAACTAAGAAACGAACCATAAATACAACAGCAGCAATTTTTGTCAAGCTACCAACAATTGTACCAACTGCCAATGGTGCACCCTCATATACATCAGGAACCCACATATGAAATGGAACTAAACCTAATTTAAATGCTAGACCAGCAACTACAAATGCTAAACCAAAAATCATTAACGGATCATTCGGTGATTGTAATGTAGACTGTAGAATGTACTCTAATTGTAAATTTCCACCGCTAGCACCATATATGAATGAAATTCCATACAACAAAATACCCGAAGCTAAAGCACCTAGAATGAAAAATTTCATTGCAGATTCAGTAGCTTTAAGTGAATCACGTTGTAACGCAATTAACCCATACAATGCAAGGGATAATAACTCTAAACCAACATATAATATCAACATATTATCTGCAGAAATCATTACCATCATACCAAGTATAGCAAATAGGAATATTGCGTAGAATTCACCCACCAACATATTTTTATCACGAATATAGCGCTTGATATAAATTACCGTTATAAATGATAATACATACAAGAATAACTTAGTGCCAATAGCCAAACTATCTAATATAAACATATTATTAAATGTATATTGAGTAGTGCCTATGTCAACAAAAACTTGTAATACAAAACAAACTACAAAAGTAAGTAACGTAAGAACCGTTATACCACCTTTTTTAGAGCCACAAAACGCATCTACCAAAAGAATCACTATGATCATAAATGCCATAAATAATTCAGGTAGAAACGGAAATAAATTAGGATACGTCATACTTCACACCTACACTTAAAGTTTGCTAATAGCGACTTGATCAATCAAGTGCTGTACCGACACATGCATTTTTGCAACGAATAATTGTGGATAAACACCCATTACAATTACCGCAACAGCTAGCAATGCCAAAATAATAAATTCACGAGCACTAACATCATCCATCTCAGCTACGTGAGAACTTGTAACATCACCAAATACCACACGTTTATACATCCAAAGTGTATATCCAGCACCAATGATTAATGTTAACCCAGCAAGTATTGCAGCAACAAAATGAGTCTGCACCGCTCCCATGATTACCATAAACTCACCAGCAAAGCCAGATGTACCAGGTAAACCAGCATTCGCCATTGCGAATAACATAAAGAATGCAGCAAATATTGGCATTTTGTTTACTACACCGCCGTAATCAGAGATTTGTCTTGAATGTACGCGATCATACATTACGCCAATACAGAAGAACATAGCAGCTGATACAAATCCATGAGAAATCATTTGCGTTATCGCACCTTCTACGCCCCATACATTTAATGTACCGTTAGCAAATAAGAAGCACCCTAGCGTCACAAAGCCCATATGTGAAATTGATGAATAAGCCACCAATTTTTTCATGTCTTTTTGCACAAGAGCAACTAAACC
>RXKI01000105.1:0-9133 GCA_003962895.1 Neisseriaceae bacterium | reverse complement strand
AACCGCAATTAAAGACAATGTAACCATAACAGGTGCTAATTCACGAGAAGCGTCTGGAACAATTGGTAATATAAATCTTAAGAAACCATATCCACCAATTTTCAATGTAATGGCAGCTAAGACCATTGAACCACCAGTTGGCGCTTCAGGATGGGCATCTGGTAACCATGTATGAACTGGGAACATTGGCACTTTTACCGCAAATGACATAAAAAATGCAATAAATAGGAATATCTGAACTGACATCGTTAATGGTAATTTGTAGTAACTTAATATTTCGAAGCTACCATTATGCATAAATAGATAGATCAATGCCACCAACATTAATAATGAACCAATTAATGTGTATAAGAAGAATTTAACTGCCGCATAAACACGGTTTGTACTTCCCCAAACACCAATAATTAGATACATTGGAATTAACATTGCTTCAAAGAATACATAGAATAACATAGCATCTAATGCGCAAAATGAACCACTAATGAAACCAGTCATCATCAAGAACATTGCATTATACAAAGCAACTTGGTGCTTGATTACCTTGAATCCAGCCAAGATTACCAATACAGTAACTAAATTATTCAATAGTACAAATGGCATCGAAATACCATCAACACCCAAATGATAATTTATATTAAATGTAGGAATCCACGATGCAAATTCTTCAAATTGCATACCAGATTGATGTGCACTGAAATAGTGGAATAATATTGCTGAAAAAGCAAATGATACTATCGCACCAAACAATGAAAAATATCTAGCAAGACAATCATTTTTGCTGAAAAGAACTAAAGTAATGAGCCCAAATACTATTGGAGACCATATCGTAAAACTTAATAAATAATTCATCATCTAATTCATTCCTTAGCGCAAAATTAAACCGGTAAAGAATGTCAATAGCAATATCACACCCAACACCATATATGTTGCGGAACTATTAACATACCCTGTCTGCATTTTGCGGAATATTTTCGCAAAGAAATTAACTACTCGTGCAGAACCATTCACCACTAAACCATCAATAACTAGTACATCACCGATAGACCAGAAAACTTTACCAAGACCACGACCAATTGGCGCAAATATATTGATGTATAGATTATCCATAAAATATTTGTTATCCATCACATAGATGATAGGTTTGAATATTGTTTGAAGACCTTTTACAAATGCTGGAGATTTATGCGCTACATAAGCCGCCAAAATACCAGACAATGCAATATATACAGGCAATGTAGTAAATGCATGCATTAACATACTAATTGGTGTAACACCATCTTCTTCAAAGAATTTAACATAATATGAAGCATCGAAAACTGCATCACTTAAGAAACCTTCTGGCGCAAAATGAGAAAATGCTACCCAACCGATAACAGCCGCAGGAATTGCTAAGAATACCAATGGGAATGTTATTACAAATGGAGATTCTTTAGGCTCTACTGGACCATGATGCCCATGATCATCATGATGATGTTCATCATCAGCTACATGTCTAAATCTTTCTTCACCATGGAATGTCATGAATAATTGACGGAAGCTATAACAAGCAGTTACAAATACCGCAGCATAAACACTAAATTCAACAAAAGCACCACCAAACATACCATGTTCATGATAGTTAGTCGCAGCTTCTAAAATCAAATCTTTTGAGAAGAACCCTGCAAATGGAGGAATACCAGCTAGAGCTAAATTACCAACTAACATCACAGCATAAGTAATTGGCATATATTTCCATAAGCCACCCATTTTGCGCATATCTTGCTCATGATGCATAGCTACAATAACTGAACCAGCAGCTAAGAATAATAATGCTTTAAAGAATGCATGAGTCATTAAATGGAATACACCAACGGTGTATGCACCACAACCTAATGCTACAGCCATATAACCAAGCTGAGATAAAGTTGAATATGCAATTACACGTTTAATATCGTTTTGGATAATACCTAGTAAACCTAAGAACAAGGCATTAATCGCACCAACAATTGCAATAAATGATAATGCAGTTGGCGATAAATTATACAAAGGAGATAATCTCGCAACCATAAATATACCAGCGGTAACCATTGTTGCCGCATGAATCAATGCTGAAATTGGCGTAGGACCTTCCATTGAGTCTGGTAACCAAACATGTAATGGAAACTGAGCTGATTTACCCATAGCACCAACAAACAATAACAAGCATATAACAGTGATAGCACTCCAAGTTGTATTTAAGAAATGCATACCTGTAACTTCATTAAGTCTTGCAAATACATCAGAGTAGTTAAAGCTACCAAAATAATAGTATACTAAACCAATACCTAATAAAAAGCCTAAGTCACCAATACGGTTAATTAAGAATGCTTTTAAGTTGGCAAATATTGCAGATTCTCTTTTGAAGTAGAAACCGATTAATAAATATGATACTAAACCAACACCTTCCCAACCGAAGAATAATTGGATAAAGTTATTTGACATTACAAGCATAATCATCATGAATGTGAATAACGAGATATAGCTAAAGAATTTATTAGCATTATACTCTTCTTCATCTGCCATATAACCGATAGTATATATATGCACCATCAATGAAACTGTTGTTACAACAGTTAACATCATGGCAGTTAAACTATCAACCAAAATCCCAACAGAGAAAGATTGCGCACCAACAGTCAGCCATGTATATAATGGACCGTCATAATGTACACCAGTAGTAAGTGCTTGGTATAGTACAACATAAGATAAACAAGCTGAGACTAAAACACCTAGAATGGTTATGGCTCTGCTTAAAAATTTACCTATCGCAAAATTAAATAAACCAACGATTGTTGATGCAATTAAAGGCGATAAAATAATTGTTAAATATAAAGGTATTCCTGTCATTATTTAATCCTCTTATCAACCCTTAAGTTTATTCATATCTTGGACATTAATTGATTTCAAGTTTCTAAACAAGATAATCAAAATTGCCAAGCCAATCGCCGCTTCAGCAGCTGCTACAGTTAATGTAAAGAAGACAAAAATTTGCCCAGCTACATTATGTAAAAAAGTTGAAAATGTCACAAAATTAAAATTAACGGCTAAAAGCATCAATTCAATTGACATCAAAACCACGATAATATTTTTGCGGTTTAAGAAAATACCCATAACTGATAGCGCAAACAAAACTGCTGACAATACAAGAAAATGTGTCATACCTATCATTTTTGCTCTCCTTCAGCTGTTGGAGCTTCAACTTCAGCATCCATTTTTACCATGGTAAATCTAGACTTACTATCAATTGAAACTTGTCTATTAATATTTTGATATTTAGCTTGTTTTTCTGACTTACGCAGAGTAAGCGCTACAGCAACTACTAAACCAAGTAATAAAATCATTGAAGCTAATTCAACTGGGTATGAATACTGTGTATACAATACCCAACCAAGTACATTTGAGTTACTTAAATTAGTAATTGGATCTGCATTAATTGGAGTTACTATTTTTGTATTATTCAATAAAACTAATACCATCTCAACAGCAACAATTAACCCTAATAATAACGCCAATGGTAAATTCTTCCAAAACCCTTTACGAAGAGTCTCAACATCTACATCAAGCATCATCACTACGAATAAGAAGAGTACCATTACAGCACCAACATACACCAATATCAAAGTTAATGATAAGAACTCAACCCCTAACATCATCCATAAACAACTAGAAGTTACAAACGCCAACACTAAATACAATGCTGCGTGAACAGGGTTCTTAGCTGTAATTACTTTTAAGCCACTAAAAAGAAGTACCGCGGCAAAGAAATAAAATAAAATACTTATTACATCCATCATAAACACCTCTTAGCGATACTTGTGATCAGCATCTTTAGCTTTAGCGATAATTTTTTCATATTTATCCCCAATAGCTAAAAGCATCTCTTTTGTATAAAATAAATCACCACGTTTTTCACCATGATACTCATGAATTGGCGTCTCAACAATTGCATCAACTGGACAAGCTTCTTCACAGAAACCACAGAAAATACATTTTGTTAAATCAATATCATAACGAGTGGTTCTACGTGTACCATCATCACGTTCGTGAATATCAATTGTAATTGCAACTGCCGGACAAACCGCTTCACATAATTTACAACCAATACAACGCTCTTCACCATTTGGGTAGCGACGTAATGCATGTAATGCCCTAAATCTAGGTGATAATGGAGTTTTTTCTTCTGGGTAAAATATAGTTGGCTTAGGCCTTAACATCACCTTCCAAGTTAGTGCTAAACCTTGCAACAACTCGGTAAGAAAAAAAGTCTTTATAAATTTTTTCATTATTCCTACCTTTAATACCAAATATTAAGCGGAGAAACCATCCACGCACCCAACACAAAAATCCACACTAATGTTATCGGCAAGAATATTTTCCAACCTAAACGCATGATTTGATCATAGCGATAACGAGGGAAAGATGCACGATACCAAATAAACCCAAATAATAAAGTCAACACTTTAATAACTAACCATGCCATAGATGCAGTACCAACAACACCCCAAGATGTAGGGAATGGAGATAACCAACCACCTAAGAATAAAATTGTAGTCAAAGTTGAAACTAAAATCATACTTGCATATTCAGCAAGCATAAATAATGCAAATGGCGTACCAGAATACTCTACGTGGAAACCAGCTACAATCTCAGATTCACCCTCACACACGTCAAATGGCGCACGGTTTGTTTCAGCAACTCCTGAAATTAAGTAAATCAAGAATAATGGAAACATTGGTAACCAATTCCAAGATAAAGCTGAACCTTGCATCATACCAACTGCTTGACTATTAACGATATCAACGAAATTTAAGCTTCCTGTTACCATCAATACACCAAGAGCAGCAAAACCCATTGCTAATTCATATGAAATCATCATTGAAGTAGCACGAATACCACCTAAGAATGAGTACTTTGAATTTCCAGCCCAGCCAGCCAAAACAATACCATATACACCTAGTGAGCTAATTGCAGTAACATAAAGCATTCCAGCATTCACATGAGTGAAATATAAATCTGGAGCAAATGGAACAACAGCCCAAGATGATAATGCACATATCAAAATAATAGCTGGCGCTAAGTAAAATACTCCGCTTGATGCTTTAGTTGGCGTGATAATTTCTTTAAATACAAATTTTAATAAATCTGCAAATGGTTGAAATAATCCAAATGGACCAACACGATTAGCACCAATACGCGCATGCATAAAACCTAAAATTCTACGCTCAGCTAGCGTTACATAAGCAACAACTAATGTTAGTGGAACAATTACTACAATTGCTTTGACTAACCAACCAACTACGAAGCCAATATTTTGCCCAAGTAATCCCTGAAAGAAATCTAGTAACATGCCTATGCTCCCTTCACTGTTTCAATAGAAATTGCATCAAAATTACCAGCAAAACCTACTGTATCATTATTACGAGCTAATAAAACTACGTTATCAGCAATATCATCACATATAGCTAATTTGAATGCTTTACGAGCGTGTGTTTGACTAACAATCACTTCAGCACCATCATTTGCACCAATTTTCTTAGCTGAATTACCGCTCATTGCAAGAGTTGGTAAATTTGCTAATACTGTTTCTTGTAATGATTTAGCACGGCGAACAATACTGTCAGCTTGATAAATTGGATAAATACCAAAACGTACAAATTCATCATTTGCTTGATTGATACCATCAATTTTCGCTGAAGATACACTATTATTTAAGTATTTACTAATATCAGTTAAATTACTTAATTCATTACGGACATCTTCAATACTATTTTGCTCAAAACCATCAATAGCCAAACGATTAGCTAATACACGGATAACTTTCCAAGCTGGTTTTGAATTCGCATATGGTTTAGTAACACCATTAAATTTCTGCCAAGTACCATCCATATTTACATATGAGCCAGCAGTTTCAGTATAAGTAGTTACAGGTAAAATTACATCTGCATATTGAAGCATATTTTCATTTACATACGCACTCATTACAACAACTGTATCAGCTTTACTTAAAGTTGCCAGCGCTTGTTGAGAACTATATACATCATGCTCTAACTCAGTGTTTAATAATACATATGCTCTAGCAGCACTATTTAACATTTGTGATACATTCATACCACGAGCACCACTTCCATTGAATGCTGTTTTATGTGGAACAAATCCAACTAATTGAGCACCAACTTCATTTGCTAAACTTGAAATAAATCCAAATGAGCCTTGAGTTAAACGTGATATTTCATTAGCTAATTTCACTACATTAGAGAAATCACTTAAACCAACAACAACACGTCCTAAAGCAATATGCCCTTTGTTTTCTAATAAACATTGTGCAATTTGCTCAGAATGAGCACAAGTTTGGACTTTGCTTAAATCTACATCAGTTGATTGATTTGATTTAGCTACTACTGATTTCAATATTTTTGCTAATACAAATGCAATATTGCGTGGATCAACCGTAACTTGAGTTTTAACATCGGTTAATAATTCATCTTTTACTACATTGATTGAATGTAAATGCATATCATGAGATTTTACTGCACGACGAATCTTAGCTGCTAATACTGGTTGTTCTTCACGAATTACGCTACCAACCAATAATAATGATTTTTTGTTTACCAATTCATCAATGCTACAACCTAAATATTGCACACCATTTTGACTACCATCAAGAGCAAAATCTTGTTGATTTAAACGATAATCAATATTTGATACACCAAGTGCACGCATTAATTTTTGTAATAAATATAACTCTTCCGTAGTTGAAGAAGCTGAAGCTAATGTTGCAATTGCATCATTTCCATGATCAATTTTCACACCGTTAATTGATTTAGCTGCATATTCGATGGCAGTTTCCCAATCAACTTTCACCCATTCATTATTTTGTTTAATCATTGGATCAGTAGCACGTTCAGCATGATATAAACCTTCATAACTAAAACGGTCACGATCTGAAATCCAACATTCATTAATCTTTTCATTATCTAGTGGCAATACACGTACAACTTTGTGATATTTATCAATGTGCACTTGGATATTGCTACCTAAACCATCATGTGGAGAAACAGATTTACGGCGTGATAATTCCCACGAACGCGCTGTATCTCTAAATGGTTTTGATGTCAAAGCACCAACAGGACAAATATCAATAATATTACCTGAAATTTCGCTATTTACAGTTTTACCGATAAATGGCATAACTTCTACGTGATTATTACGATAGCTCATACCAAGCTCTTGATAACCAGCAATTTCATCCGTAAAACGCACACAACGCGAGCAATGAATACAACGCGTCATCGTAGTTTTAACTAATGGACCTAAATCTTTATCAACTACTGCACGTTTTTCTTCTTCAAAACGTGATGAACCGCGACCATAACCAACCGCTAAATCTTGTAATTGGCACTCACCACCTTGGTCACAAATTGGACAATCAAGAGGATGATTAATTAATAAAAACTCCATTACACCCTTTTGTGCTTCCACTGCCAATTTAGAGCAAGTATGAACTTTCATACCTTCTGTAATTGGAGTTGCACAAGCTGGAACTGGTCCACGAGCTTTTTCAACTTCAACTAAACACATACGACAATTTGCCGCAATTGATAATTTTTTATGATAGCAAAAATGCGGAATATATTTGCCTTCTTGTAATGCTACTTCTAAAACCGAAGCACCAGGCTCACCTTTTACCGTCTTACCATCTAATTCAAATTCAATCATTATAAATTCCTATTTTAATTAGCACCAACGGTGATCAACCATACATTTACCGTGTTTGATATGATATTCAAACTCTTCACGGAAATGCTGAGTAAAACTACGTACAGGGAAAACTGCCGCATCAGATAATGCACATATCGTACGACCAGCCATTTGATTACCAATGCTATCTAATAGCTCTAAATCTCCATCTCTACCTTGACCATTTTCAATTCTATGTACGATTTGATAAAGCCAACCAGTACCCTCACGGCACGGTGTACATTGACCACAGCTTTCTTCATGGTAGAAATATGATAAACGCTCAAGCGCTTTTACCATACACACATCTTCATCCATCACAATCACAGCACCTGAACCAAGCATTGATCCAGCTTTTGCAATTGAATCATAATCCATTGTGCATGCCATCATTTGCTCTGCAGTTAAAACTGGAGCAGAAGATCCACCAGGAATTACTGCTTTCATTTTCTTACCACCACGCATACCGCCAGCCATTTTTAATAACTCGCTAAATGGTGTACCTAAGGCAATTTCATAATTACCAGGGCGTTCAACATGACCAGAGATAGAGAATAATTTAGTACCACCATTATTTGGGATACCTTTATCCATAAATACCTGTCCGCCATCACGCAAAATAAACGGAACTGAAGCTAATGACTCAGTATTATTAATTGTCGTAGGTTTACCATATAGTCCATGTCCAGCTGGAAATGGCGGTTTAAATCTTGGCTGACCTTTACGACCTTCAATTGAATTTAATAACGCAGTTTCATCACCGCAAATATATGCACCATAACCATGATGGGCATGTAATTCAAAATCAAAGCCTTGACCCATGATGTTTTTACCAAGATAACCAGCTTTGCGAGCTTCTTCTAAAGCTTCTTCAAAGCGCTCATAAATCTCAAAAATTTCACCATGGATATAATTATAACCAACTGATGCACCAATTGAATAACCAGCAATAATCATGCCTTCAATTACTGAATGTGGATTGTAACGTAAAATATCACGATCTTTAAATGTACCTGGCTCACCTTCATCAGAATTACAAGCAATGTATTTTTGACCAGGCATAGTGCGTGGCATAAAACTCCACTTTAATCCAGTTGGGAATCCAGCACCACCACGACCACGTAGTCCTGATGTCTTCATTTCATTAATTACATCTTCTGGTGTAATTTTATTATCTAAAATTCTTTTTAATGCTTGATAACCACCGCGCTTCATGTAGCTTTCAAGATTCCAACAATTTGGATTATCAGTATCTACATCAGCAAATATAACGCCTTTTTGAAATATTGCCATTATACTAACTCCGCTAATTGTTTATCAATTGCTTCAGGCGTCATGAAACTACACATTTTATGATTATTTAATAATAAAACAGGAG
>RXKI01000041.1:3665-9826 GCA_003962895.1 Neisseriaceae bacterium | reverse complement strand
GAAAATTTGCTTAGATGTATCTAAAATATTTTAATTATGAAAATATCAAAAAATCGTTGGGAATCTACAAGAAATAATCACAAGAGAATAGATTCTGGAAAAAGATATATTTGGCTTGAAACAGAATCTGTCTGGCAAGAAGTAGAATTTTCTTCTGTCGAAATAGCTCCAATCCAAGGTTCTTTAACAGTTCATTTTCCTTGGGAAGGAAATTGTTTAAAAAAACCTTGGGAATACAACATAACCGCTGTGATTCCTTGTCTAAACACGTCAGAGACTATTCCTACATGTATAGAAATTTTAAGAAGACAAACAGAAAAGCCTTATATTCTAATAATAGACACAGGGTCTTCTCCTTCTCATTTAGAACAACTTTATCTACTTAGAGATAGTGATGTAGAAGTTCATTCTATTGCTTTAAATGGAGTTATGCATCCAAGTGACTTTCCTGCAATGGCTATGGATTTATCTTTTACTTTATGTCGAACTCCTTATTTATTTGCCACACACGCAGATTGCTTTTTAAGAAGAATCGATTTTCTAGAATATATGTTAGATTTAGTTAAAACTAAATCTCCTGTGGTTGGCTATGAACTTAGCCCAAGGGCACACGTAGATTGGAAAGGAATGGTCTCGCACACTGCTAGTATATATGACATGAAGGTTATGGATGAAATTGGATTTGGTTGGAGTCTTAGAAGATTATGCAATCAATTTGGGATTGTAAATTACAAGCCAAATCCTATGACTCCTAATTGGCCTGACACAGAAATACTTGGAAATTATATTTTAAAGAAAAATAATATTACTCCATATCTTATTGGTCCTGAAGAAAATCAAGCAAGAACTCTAGATGAAAATATAGACCATTTTAGAAGCTATACATCTGGCAAGATGTATAGCCCAGAGTATTTCAAGAAAGCTAAATCATGGTATGAAGATGCTTTGAAACAGGCTGAAGAAAGAATAAAAATGTGGGATTTATCACGTTGATTTATTTGTTTTTTTTCTTATAATTATAAAGAAAGAAAAATACAATGCCACATCCACAAATGTTATTTGATCTTGAAGAATGTGAAAAATTAAGTAGCGTTCAAGATAAGACCACTTTTTTAATTACTACCGGACAAGCTCACATTAATTTTTTAATGTGGAGTATATTTTCCATTTTGATTAGATCAAAAGTGGGAGATTTTTTAGAACATATCAATGTAGCTATTAATGGTCCCGATGAAAGAAGTGGAGACCCAACTCTTCAAAATATTAAACAAAATTTCCTTGAAGATTTGAGAAGTCTTAAATGGCGATCTCAAGAAGATGGTCCTTCTGTGGACATGCCGTTGACTATTTCTAGAGTTTGGTCCAGAGTAGGAGCAGAACAATCGCTAGAAATGATATTGCCTTGGGTTCACACAGATTCTTATATTTATGTTCATGATGATATCATCTGGAATACTTACGATTGGGAAAAAACTATTAGAATTAATTTATATAAAAAAAATGTGGCAATAGTTTGTGCCCCTCCTTTAGAAACTGGAGATTTGAGTTGGAGTTTGTATGAAGACGAACCAAAATTAAATTTCCCTCATATTGTCAATCATTGTATTGCTGTGAGAAAGCCTATTTTGGCTAAACTTGGTTTAAAATGGACAGGTTATCATTTTCAAAATACATTCAAATTAGAAGATCGTGCCCCTAATATGGATTTGTTTCTCGCTGGTCACAGACCAAGGGTTTTACCTCTTCAAAATACAAAAGAATATAAGTATGCAAGTTATGACGTTGGAGCTTGGGTTCTTAATGGATTGAAGAGAAATGGTTATGAGATAAATTCTGTCCCAAATTTAGATGTTTTTCATTTTGTTTCTATGAGTTGGACAAATAAAAGGAATATACTTAGCAGATTGGAATATGCAAAACCAATGATAGAAAGACTAGAAGCAGAACTAAAAATGTTTCCTGATTATTGGAAATTGTATAACAAATACAAGAGCGATATAGTATGAGTTTAACAGTTATTATACCTACAAATGATGCTCCTATTCAAACTTTGGAATGGAGCATTTTATCATTATTGATGAACTCTAATTTAGATAATATACAAGAAATAATAGTTTCTATAAATGGACCAGACAATAGAACTGGAAATAGTAGTTTACAAGACCAGAAAGAATTGTTTTGTAAAAAATTAGCAAATGCTGGTTATCCGATAACTGTTTTGAGAACATGGTCTCGTATAGGATTTTCTGGAGCCGTCCAGTCAGCTTTATCTTTTGTTAAAACAGAATACTATTTGTTGATGCATGATGACGTTATTGTTTTGAATAAAGATTGGCAAAAAGAATTAGATCAATTTGAAAATGGTGCTGATGCTATTATTCATGCTCCTGTTTTTTCAAATAAGTTGAAGACGGCGGTTTTAACAAATTCTTATAAAGAAACTACAACTGTTACTTTCTTGCCTGCTATAAATTCTTCTTTTTCTGCATTTAGAACTTCTTGTAATTTTAATTGGTCTGATTACTATTGTTGGATCAAAGAGTCTGACTACGTTGACTTAGAATCTACAAACAGTTTCTATAAAAACAAAACAAAAGCAGTTAGTCTCTTGTTTAGAAAAGAAACTTTTGCAGATGATATTAAGGATAGAACTAAATTAGAATTAAATAGAGTTAAAACAAGACCAGAGCTTGTTCAATATAATTCAGGGTCTTGGGTTGCTAATGATTTAATAAATAGTAATAGAGTTTTTTGCTTTTCTAAAGTGGTTCATCATTTGGAAGGCATGAACAATAAATTTAAAGAAGTTAAAAAATACGAAGTAGATAACCCAGATCAATTTGTTTGTGGTTTTTTAAATGATTTAAAAAATCATGATTTATTTAAATTTTATGATTTTTCTTTACCTAAAGAAAAAGATTTTTCTTCCAACAAACTTTTAGTGTGTGTTTTAGTTTACAAAAGAATAGAGAATTTAAAGAAGTGGATGGATATTTGGAAAAAAGCCAATAAATTCGGAGGTAAATTGTTGGTTGTCCAAAATGCAGATAATTCAATAGATTGCAAAGAGATTTCAAAACAAATAGATATTTTGCAACCAGACTATCATTGGGTGAGAAAAAATGACAATGAATCTATGAAACATATATTTGAACTTTTGATAAGAAAAGATATTGTTGATTTTGATTGGGATAAGATTGTTTTTTTTACTGATGACTGCATCCCTTTAAGAGAGGATTTTTTAATGCCTTTTTTGGATGCTTTAGAAGATGTAAGTTTAACTGGAGGAGTTCTTTCTTCTTTCAAAAGAGACGAAATTGACAAAGAAGGATATTTTCAAAGAAGCGTTTGTTTAGGGATAAAAAAAGAAGTTCTTTTAAGAGTTAGACATAAAGCATATAGAAGAATAAAAATGAGAGGGGATTTCATTCAACCTAGTCTTTTCTCTACAAACTGCGAACGTTTCATTTGGAATTGGGCAAAAGAAGAAGGATTTGAAGTAGGACCAACAAGATATGAATGGTCTAAAATATTTGGCTGGGATTGCGATCATCAAAAAATAGATGATCTTTGGGATAAGATTGATTTGAATTTATATGGTAAATATAATTTTAACGATTTTTAGATATTTTACAAATTCCTTTTAAAGATATTGTTTTTTTATTTCTTAATCTCTCTATAACAGGGGCTAGAGATAAATTTTGTTCTTGAAAAGTATATTCTTTTGTAGCAAGTCTTAAAACCTCAGTGTTGACTTTTTTTTCTAAAAATTTATTTTCTAAATGAAAAATTTCATTTTCATTTAGTTCTTCTTTTTTGTTGTATTCTTCTTCGAATTCTAAATCTGATGTTTTTTTGTACATTTAATTTTGTGTGTTAATTGAGTTTTCAAGAAATAGAATATAATCTTTTTGACCTGATTGATATCCTTGGTTATACCCTATTATATAACCACAAATCAAGTATACAATAACTAATATAATATGTAAAAATGGGTAAAATTTTTCTTTTATTTTTTGTTCGCTTATCATAATGAATCTATGTAACCTTCTATTCTTAGAGTTGGACCCGTTATCTTTTGTATTCTAAAATTAGATTCTTTTTCTAATTTTTCAAATATACTTTTTTTGTTTTTATTTTTAGTTTCTTTTTGTATAAATGTTTCTATCTCACAAAGGTATATCCAAATCCAGTATTGTCTATATCTTAATTTGTTTTTTGATTCTTCGTAAAATTTTTCCCAATTAATTCCCCATGATTTAAAAATGACACTGTATCTTTCGCACATTAAATTTATCTGATTTTGATAAAATTCAGGCTCGAACTCAGGATCATTCATCACGCTTCTTGTTCTCCATGTATCTTACAATTCCATAAAAACCAGTGCCTAGTATTCTATCTTTTTCGTCAGACAAAACAGGACGGTTCTTCCCTTTTGAAAAAGATATGAATTCTTCTTCTGCGTAAATTTTAAACTTTGTTTCTATTTTAATCCAATTAAAGAAACTTTGTATCAATTCTAATTCTTTTTTGCAACATTCTGAATAATGAATAATCAAAAGTCTACCTCCATAATTTTTATCTCATGACCTTCATCTGTTAGAATTTTAATTCTTTTCATAGAATGATCTTTTAAATAATCATTTATTTCAAATACAAAGTCATAATAGTTAAGTTCTTCTTTATCGTTTGCTGTTCTCAATCCTCTACCCATTCTTTGTATAATCTGATGGTCTGCCTTACCACCAGCAGCATTAATCAAATTATGAACAAAAACGTTTACTCCTGTGTTAAATATGTGATGAGTTGCAATTGCAACTATGTTCCCTTTAGTTTTTTGTAGTTTTTTAATTACTTCTTTTCTTGTTTCCATTGTGTCTTGCCCTCTAACCCATAGGCTATTTGGCAACATATTATGTAGTGTGTCTCCATGAGCAATTCTATCAACGAGAATCAAAGTTCTTCCAGATTGATTATCTGCTAATTTTTTAACTATCTTGTGGAATTCAAAGTTTTCAGCAATTCCACGAGTTGCAGCATCCAAATATATATCATGAGGAATTTGAGGTTCTCTAATAGGATAAAATATACATTTAGATGTTGATAGAATTCCTCTATTTTGCAATTCTGATGTAGTCAAAATGCCTGTTTCTGTCGACTTTACTTTTAGAACTGGACCGAAGAATCCTCTGACACTAAATTTTTGAACTTGATCTTTCCCTCCAAATTTAAACGGAGTAGCACTTACAGCTACTCTTACGTCTGCTGCTTTTAATCTTTTATAAACAGCTTTGGGAAGATTACTCATCATGTCATGAATTTCGTCTACAATCAACACTTTTACTTTTGGAAGCATTTTTTCTATTTTTCCAATAGATTGTACGCTTGCTACCGTGATTATGTCTGGCTTAACCGCTCCTCCCCAAAGGCATCCTACATTTGGAAAGCCCCAATTTACTATTTCGTCATAGTTTTGCTGGGCAAGAGATACCCTGTTCTGTAAAACTAAAGTAGGAGTGTTTGGAGGTATAGTTTTAAGTATTCCTATCATAATATTTGTATTATGAGTTGGAATAAAATGATCTGTAATATACAAATGTTCTGGATGATCTATTAATATACATTGACATTCTTTTTCTCCCATTTTAGATACATTGCAAATTGTTCTATTCTTATTTTCTTCTTTACATCTATTTTTTTTTCTTTTAACTCTAAAAGGACACAATTCTTGTGGTAATGTAAATGAAACAATGTAATATTTTTTTTCTTTTTTCTTTATATTTTTATATGTGTATTTTTTAATAGCGTGACTTAAAAAAGCTACTCCTCCTAAACTTTGCACTAACCATTTTACCCCTAAAGCAAGTTTTTCTGATGTACTTGTAAAAGACATTCTGCCATTTTTATCTACATATCCGTCTGTGTCCATAAGTCCTTGTAATAAAGACATTCTATTTTTTTCACTATTTATCAAGTAACATTCTGGAATGAATTTTTCATGAGAATAAAGTTTTTCTAGTTTTAGTTTTTCTATTTCATTTACATATGAGTTGATTTTTAAACCATATCTTCCTGTTTTTTTTGCAATTCTATAGTCATATCGGCTCATGTGTTTAAGGCATAAATTATTTTTTAAATTTTCTTTTATATGATTTAATATT
>RXKI01000041.1:0-3615 GCA_003962895.1 Neisseriaceae bacterium | reverse complement strand
CGTCTCCTAAAAGCAAACCCATAAAATAAGGATCAATAAAGTTTTCCTTCTCTTCAAAATCTATTTTTTTAGGAGTAGATATATTAAATCTATTTGATCCATTTGGACATTTAAATCTTTTTTCTATTTCTTTTGCTGTTAAAATTTTTCCCTGCCATTGATCGTAAAGAGCATTTACTTTCCATAAATGATCTTCGCAACATTCTACTGAATCTCCATTTGAAAAATCTATTTTAAGTATATTTTTCTTTCCTTGTGGGAATACACCAATTACATTTGCTTTTCCGCCTGATGGAACTAAAACTTCATCTCCAACTTTTATTTCTCCCATTTTTTTGAAACCTTTGGGAGTAGCTACTAAAGAGTCTAAAGGTTGAGCTTTACCAGCAGATGTTGGAGCATAAACAACTCCTCTTTTGTGTTTGATTACTTGATTTATTAAATCAACTTGGTAGTCATATAAAGTTATAGGAGACATTGGGTCTCCGTTAATAGTTTTTTCAGGCAACCATTGATTTAAAAATTGATCGTCAATTTTTTCATAAAGAAGTTTAGTTGATATTCTTTTATCTTGGATTTCATATTCTACATTGTAATGTTTTAAGACAGCAGAAACTTCAGGTAACAAACCAGTTAAAAATTTACCTTTTTCTACTTCAAAAAAATTTATAAAACCATCCCACTTTCTCATTTTGTAGGCACGATTATGAAAATAATTTTTATCTCTAAATCTTAATCTTTTATATAGCTCTTGCTTTAGATTTTCATCCTCAGAGATAAAGTAAGAAAAATCATTTTCTATTTTTATTGTATTCATTTTTAAATTCTTTAGTGGCAATGTTGTGAGATTTTAAACATTAATTTTTGAAAGAAACTTTTATTGACAATTTGCCAACTTTCAATTCCAAATTGTAAAGAATCAATGTTAAAAATAAAAGCTCTTCCAAAACTATCTCGTGCTAAAATATTCTTTTCGTCTATTGAGATTTTTTCTATTTGGAATTCTTTTAAAAATCCATCTCTATCAGGAATGTTATAAAAACATCCTGCTTTAATTTTTTTCATTTTTGTTTTCTTCTTTGAAGAGTTCTTTGTCTTGTTCGAATTCTTGTATTTTTATTTCATTTGTTTTAAAAGTAAAATGCTCTTCTGATACATAAGTTTCTTGTCCTGCGTCATTTACTATTAAAATTACATCCATTTCATCTTTTCCTTTTATTCTAGAATAAACATTATATTCTTTGTTTATTGTTAGGTTTTTTGGGAAATTTTTCAATGGATTAAATCTTGCTTTTTCTTTTGATAATAATTTATATCTAATTAATCGAATTACATCTAATGCGTCTTCGCAAGCATCGTGTGTGATTTCTTTCTTTATATTAGCTCTTTCAAAGCAAGTTTTCATATCAGGGAGTTCTTTATCACCTATTTCATAATATAAAATAGCTGGGTCCATACTTCTGTGTCTAAATTTTAAATTTCCCCATTTTTTGATTTTTTTAAGTAAAAATCTTAAATCAAAAGATGCTACATTTTTTCCACAAGCAGTAATTGATATTATATTTTTCTCATCTGGTTCAAATCCGTTTTTAGTTAAAAAATTGTTTAAATATATTGGCAAATCTTTTAATTTTATGCAAAAAGCGTCTTCTTTTTCTTCATGTTCTTTTATTTTTGATATTTTTTCAAAAATATCTGGATTAAATTTTGCATGCAAAGCTAATGCTTGAGCGGTAGCTTTGAAATATTTCTTTTTAAAATATATTTTTAATTTAGGAAGACTCCAAATTGGTTTTGGATTTTCTAAGTCATCTATAACTGCTGCAAATTGAATTATATCGCATTTTTTAAAATCAAGACCTGTTGTTTCAATATCGATTGACAAGTATTTCATTTTTTTCTCTTTTTTGAAGGGGTTCTCTTAATTTTAGGTCAATTTTGTTCAAAAACAAGTGAAAAAGATTTTTGAGATTTTTTAAATTTTTCCATTTTACCTTTTTTTATTTATTTTACTAATTCTTTTGTGAATAAATAATTAAATAGGAGAAAAAATGTATAAAGCATTTGACGACGAAGGAAATGAATTGTTTTTAACTAATATAAATTCTTTGTGTCCAATAAGATATTTACAAGAAGCAAAAAAAATTGCTTATGATTATTTTATAGAAGTTGAAAAATGTCCTGCCAATTTAGAAGATATGTTTACTAAATTTTTAAGACCTATAGGCTCTGAAGAAATTACTCATTGTTGGTGCCCAAGAGAAGGTCATAACAATCAATTAGATATGCAAGTTCAAAGAATGAAAGAGCAAAATTTAGATTGGGTAGGAAATAGAGTTTATACATTAGAAGATAATATTGAAGAGTTGTTGAATAAATTTATTTGTATGACTGATCCTCAAGAAGAAATTTTGAATAAATTAAATTTAGAAGAAGTTAGAATTGGAGATTAATTGGCTACTTCTACATTATATCCAAACGGAGCCGCAGCCTTTTCTTCTGGAACCATAACGTTTACAGGAGGCTCTTCTAATTATTTGAATTTAAGTGATGCCAGTGATTCCTCCTATATGACTACTACAGGTAGCAATTCTTATGTTTGCTTTCCTTTAACAGACGTAGTTCCTAGTGGCACAATCACAGTAACTGGCGTGACAATTACAGTAAGAGCTTCTCATGGTAGCAAAGGAGATTATGGATCATTAGATTATGTTCAAATATTAAAATCAGATGGTTCTACTGCTATTACATCTACAGGCACAGCCGCAACAACCACAACAGCAACTAATTATGCTATTGTACCTAGCACTATTTATTATACAGATGCCACAAGTTGGAATGGTGCTGTTTTAAAATTAAAACAAAACGTAGGAACTGGCACTGGAGCTACTTGGTATGAAGCTAAAGTTGATGTTACATATACAATAACATCAGGAACAGTTACAGATACTTATAATTCAGGTTCTGGAAATTGGACTGTCCCAGCAGGAATTACATCTGTGCAAATAGAATTATGGGGCGGTGGAGGAGGTGGAGGAAGCGGAGGTGCTGGTTCCGGAGCTAATGGAGCAAGCGGTGGTGGCGGTGGTGCATATTGCAAAAAGACTTTAACTGTAACTCCTGGCCAAACTATATCATATACAGTAGGTTCTGGTGGTACAAAAGGAACAAATGAAGGCAATGGAGGAAATGGAGGTTCTTCTACCGCAAATTCAGGTGCTTATACAGCCGGTGGTGGTTATGGAGGACTAGGAGGCGAAGATGATAATACAATTGCAACTTTAGGAGGTACTGCCACAGGAGGAGATATAAATACTACTGGAGGGTCTTCTACTCCTGTAGCTAGTGGAAATAATGGTGGAAAAGGAGGAGATTCTCCAAATGGAGGAACTGGGGGAATAGGAGGAGTCGGAGGTCTTGTAGGTGCTAATGGAAACGCTCCAGGAGGGGGAGGAGGTGGAGGTTCCAAAACAGATAGCGACGGAGGTACTGGGGCATCTGGTAGAGTTAGTTTTTCATACACTATTGGCTCTTCTGTTTCTTATGGCGATCCTTCTGGCATTAGTTCTGGAGAAGGACTTGGAACTAATGTTCTTGCTTCTTATTTAACTGGTT
>RXKI01000114.1:1139-9781 GCA_003962895.1 Neisseriaceae bacterium | reverse complement strand
TTTGAAAGAGATATGTCTTCACTTTTAAAAGAATATTTTATAAAATCATATACTTCAAAAAATTCAAAAATAGAATTATTATATTAACAATTATACGCATACAGGGTTATTAATAACTCTGTATGCTATTAATTTATTTTTTATGAAAAAAATATTATATAAAAAAGATTCTAAAGGTAAAATTAGAATATGGACTATAGAAGCTAATAACGGAACTTTAATTGAATCATCAGGGTTAAAAGATGGTAAATTAGTAACATTTAGTAAAATCTGTAATCCTAAAAATATAGGTAAAAAGAATAGTACTACTTCAGTTGAACAAGCTGAATTAATGATGATGTCTAAAATAAGAGATAAAATATTTGGAGGGTATTCAGAAACAGAAGAAGATTTAAGTACTGATATTTTTCCAATGTTAGCAAAAGTATATGAAGATTATAGTTCTGAAATAAATTATGAGAATTCATATGTACAACCAAAATTAGATGGAATGAGGTGTATATGTATTTTAAGTACTAAAAATCCACCAGTACTTAAATCTAGAGATGGTAGAATTATTGAAGGATTAACTCATATTACTGATGAATTATCTTTAATAAAAGCAGATATAATATTAGATGGAGAATTATATGCTCATGGATTATCTTTTCAAAATAATATGAAACTTATAAAAAAGTATAGAGAAGGTGAAACAGAGAATATAAAATATAATGTATATGACTCTATATCAGAATCAGAATTTATGGATAGATATTTAAAAGCATGTTCTATTATTAAAGATTGTAAACACGTTCAATCTGTAAAGACTTATGCTTTTCATTCTGAAGAAGAAATGAAAAGATATCATTCAGATAATATATCTTTAGGATATGAAGGGAGTATAATTAGATACAGTGATATAGGTTATGAAAATGGTAAAAGAAGTAAATATCTTCTAAAATATAAATCATTTCAAGATATAGCTGCTATTATAATTGATATCTTACCTTCTGAAGCAGATCCTAAAAAAGGAGTTCCAGTATTAAGATATAATAATGTTACTTTTGAAGCAGGAACAGCATTTTCTCATGCTGATAGAGAAGATTTATTAACTAATAAAGAAAAATATATTAATAAAATTGGAGAAATTAGATTTTTTGAATACACTGATTCTGGTAAACCAAGATTTCCAGTACTTCATGGAATAAGATTAGATAAATGAGTAAAATAAATTTTAAAAAAGTTAAAAAAGAACTAGTAAAAAAATACGGAGAAAACTATAATAATGTTTGTATAGATTTATATGAA
Source organism: Neisseriaceae bacterium (assembly GCA_003962895.1). Classification (GTDB taxonomy): domain Bacteria; phylum Pseudomonadota; class Gammaproteobacteria; order Burkholderiales; family UBA11063; genus Aquella. The sequence goes on along the minus strand of RXKI01000114.1, from coordinate 8,494 downwards.
TATCATAATAAACACGTAGTTCCTAATTTATCTTATTTACAATATATACCACCAATATCAAAAAATAATATTTTTAAAAAAACAGAATATTATATTGATAGTGTATTACATGATAAAGATGTAAACAATAAACTTAATATTCTATTTTTTGAAAAAAATATAGTGTATGAATACTATATTATAAATTTATATATTGTATCTTTACTTCCAAAATCAGAAATATCAGATTGCTTTAATTTAATGAAAAATAATTCAACATTTATTGTAGGAGCTAGTAAGTTAATAAGAATGATTAATGAAAAAAAAGAATTTATAAATTCTTGTATAAAAATTAATAAAAAATAATTAAAATATGGATAAATTCCAATTGGATAAAGAGTTTGTAAATAAATTCAAAGATAAAAAAGTAAATTTTGGATTTAATGGTGTTGGAGAATTAGTCTACTATAGGTCATATAGTAGATTAAAACCTAATGGAATTAATGAAAAATGGTATGAAACTGTAGAAAGAGTAGTAAATGGTATATATAATATACAAAAAAAGCATATAGATGAAAATATACTAGGTTGGAATGCTAATAAAGCTCAAATATCTGCTCAAGAAATGTATGTCAGAATGTTTGAGTTTAAGTTTTTACCTCCTGGACGTGGTTTATTTGCTTGTGGTTCTTCTATTTTAGATAAAGGAGTAAATGAAGCTATGTTTAATTGTGCTTTTATTACAACAAAAAACATAGATAAAGATTTTACAAAACCCTTTGTTTTTATGGCTGATATGAGCATGTGTGGAGTTGGAGTAGGATTTGATATACTTGGAGCAAATAAAGTCGTTATAAAGGCTCCTAATAAGGAAAAAAAGGTATTCATTATACCTGATAGTAGAGAAGGATGGGTAGAATCTATAAAACTACTCATAGATTCCTATAATAACTATACTTATACATATGAGTTTGATTATTCTTTGATTAGAGCTAAGGGAGAACCTATTAAAACATTTGGTGGTATAGCACCAGGACCACAACCATTAATAGATTTACATCTTAATTTAAGAAAAGTATTAGATAATAGAATAAATGAAAATATTACTATTACTGATATTACAGATATGATGAATTATATAGGTGTATGTGTAGTATCAGGTAATATTAGAAGAAGTGCTCAAATAGCATTAGGAGATACAACAGATGAATACTTAGATTTAAAGAATTATGATAAAAATCCTCATAGAAGCTTATATGGTTGGACATCAAATAATAGTATCATTTGTGATAATAATACTGATTATACAGAAGCTGCTAAAAGAACTTCTATTAATGGTGAACCTGGATATGTATTCTTAGATAATATAAGGAAATATAGTAGAACTATAGATCCTATTGATAATAAAGATATATTGTGTATGGGTACTAATCCTTGTTCAGAACAATCATTAGAAAGTGAAGAAATATGTAATTTAGTTGAAACATTTCCTGCTAATCATACTTCATTAGAAGATTATAAGAGAACTTTAAAGTTTGCGTATTTATATGGTAAAACTGTCACACTACTTAAAACAAGATGGGAAGAAACAAATAAAGTAATCCTAAGAAATAGGAGAATAGGTTTATCTCAAACAGGAATAGCTCAATTTCTTGAAAATCATACTTTAGAGGAGTATAGAATATGGTGTACAGAAGGATATAATGTTATACAAAAATATGATACTATTTATTCTTCATGGTTTTGTATTCCTAAAAGTATTAAAACTACTAGTATTAAACCATCTGGTAGTGTTTCTTTATTAGCTGGAGCAACTCCAGGTATGCATTATCCTGAAGATAAATTCTATATTAGAAATATAAGAGTACCTAAAGATTCTAAGTTTAGTACAGAGTATAAAAAAGCAGGATATTTAGTGCAAGAAGATTTAGTAGATTCTTCTTCAGATGTAATATCAATACCTGTTAAAGTAAATTGTAGAATACAATCTGATGTATCTATATATCAACAAGTATTACTATGTTCATTTATACAAAGATATTGGGCTGATAATCAAGTATCTTGTACTATTACATTTAAACCTGAAGAAGCCAAAGAAATAAAGCATATATTAGAGTTTTTTAAATATGAATTAAAAAGTATTTCTTTCTTACCTAAAGTAGAAGGAGGAGCATATGAACAAATGGTATATGAAAGTATTGATGAAAATAAATATAATTCTATGATGTCAAATATCAAAGATGTTGATTTAACATCAATGAGTACTGACAGTTCACAAGAATTATTTTGTGATAATGATAGTTGTGTATTAGTTTAATTTGTTAAGAGAGTTAATCTCTTCTTGTGTAGCTTAAGTAAAGCATATCTAAAAAATAAGATTCAGGTTCAAGTCCTGACACAAGAGCTATCTTCCTAAAGGTTTATAAAACACATTGGCTTGTAATTCAGGATTAACAAACATCTGATAAGTATGATACCAGGGAAGTATTCTTTTAAGTTTATAGTTTAATTTAATATCTCCTTTTTTATGATATTTAGAATTAATCTTATACTTTTCATGTTCAAACCAAGATTTTTCCCCATTATTTGTTGGAAATATATCAGAAACTACTTGAGTTAAAGCATCTATTATTAAGAAATTAGATTTCATAGCTGGTATAGGAGTATCTAATAATTTATAAAGATCTGTTCCAAAGAAAAATAATAAATCTCCTTTTACTCGTCTTTGTTGTAATAATAAATGATTAACAAGAAAATCATCATCATCATCATCTTTAGCATTAGCTAATAACATTCCTAATGTTAATAAGGCTCCAAGAAATACTAAATCAGTACTTGTTCTATAAAAATTAGCTTTATCTTCTTTATCAAGATTTTTTAAATTTGAAATAAAATTTCCTTGTTTTTCTATAATACTTTGTTTTAATAAACTAAATAATGTAGAAAAAGCTCCACTTATGTATCCTGAAGTAATATCTTGTAATTCAACATCTATATGTTTAGAACCAAATTTTCTAACATATGATGTATATATATATTTTCTGAACTGTATAATTAATTTACCAAACCAATGTCTTTGTAATAAAGCTCTATCAAATTTATTATAATTACCATGAAGTTTCTTATTAACAGCATGTAATCTATTCATAAAATTATATCTATCTTTCTCAGTAAATTCAGCTCCTTCTTTTATACTTAGAATGCCTCTATCATTTTTATAAAATATTTCAAATAAAGGTACATATTCTCCATTAAGTTTTACTTTATAATTATCCATCATTGCTAATAAAGATATAGTCTGTATTTGATGTTCAGCTGAATTTGTACAAAAGAACAAAGCATCAGATTGAAATAATTTTTTAGCTGTATTTCCAGATACATTATGCCCATATTCATTTTTATACTCACCTTGTATAGCATCAAAATAGTCTATTAATTGAGTAATCAAACTTTGATTATGAGTTCTTCCTAAATCTAAAAAAAATTCTGGTATGTTTGCAGTGTACTTACCTTGAGCTTTTGCCCAATTACTACCTGTAAAGTATAATCCTGCCATAGCTTCATTAAAAGATGAATAATTACCCCATATTGAGTTATTAAACATACTTATTAAATTACCTGATAAAGTAATAATAGCATTATATTTTATAATATTATTACTTATTTTATTTAAAGATATATCTTTAATTGTAGATTTATATTCTTCTTCACCATAAAAAACAGCATTTATAAATGACATTAATTGTTCATTAGAATTATTAGTACTTGCAGGAATTACTTTATTTAGTAAACCTTTAACAGAATTTACTTTTTGAGTAGCATTTTTTCTTGCTTCTAATCCATTATTACCTTCTAAAATATCAGATAATATACTAATATATCCTTCATTTCTTGATAATACATTAAAAGAGTTACTCATCTTTGAAAATAATAATATACTCTGTAGTAAATCTAATGAAACCTGAGATGGTTCTATTAAACTTGTATAAAATACAGGAACATTTTTATGTTCAGAACCATCAAGTTTTAAAATACCTAATTGATTATCTGTAGAACGTACACCCCAATTAGCATCTAAGTAATTAATAACATTATTTTTTTGTTCTTTAATTGATAATCCAGCATCAAATAATTTATCTAATCCTCCTTTATATACTTGAGGTAACATTCCCATTAATAATCCAGAATTACCTAAAACAGTATTACTATTCTTATAAGTATCATATAATTCTTTAAAATAAGAATCAGTTTTATATAGTTTTGAAAATTCTTTATTTCTATAAATTTCTGATGGAGATGTGAATTCTCCAGTAAATATAAAGAAACTACTTGAAGGTTCATAAGAAGATGGAAGGTCATTTTCTTGAATAAATTCTTCAGTTATGACAGCATTAGGATTGTTTCTAAGCATTTCATCATATGATGTTGTATCATCGTATTCATAGTTTTCTATCTCAGCTGTATTAGAATGTAACCAATTTTTAAATTCTGAAGGAGTACTATTTCTTCTTTTTTCTGCTATTAATTGTTCAGGATTTATAATTTGAGTATGTATTTTAAAAAACTGAGCTACTTTTTTAGCCCAATCTGAATAAAATAATGAAAAAACTCCAGGGTTTTCACCTATTTTTTCAAAAAATTCTCTTTTAGTTTTATAAAATAAATCATAATTAAAATCAGTAATTATACCTTTTCTTTTAACATATTTATATTCATATAAAGGTGCTCCATCTTTATCAATTATTTGCTTACCTTTTTCATCAAGTACAGGTACTTCTTCATAAGATAGAATATCTCTTAGATATGGAGCATTAAATTCTGAAGGATTGTCCTTATTTCCAGATTTTTTAGAATACTCATACATTAATGTTTTTTCTGTATTAAAATCCTTCATTCTAGCCTGTTCTAAGAGTTCTTTTACCTTAGAGGCTACTAATCCTTGAATTGGGTCAGAAGAGCTTATACTGGCTCCTAAAAGCTTCTCAAAGACATTGATATCAACAACTCCTAATTTAAGTTGTTCTTTTAAAGATTCTCTACTCAATAAACCTCCAAGTTCACCATCCTTAGATACTATTCTACTTTCTAATGATTCATCATATATCCAATCAGATATAATATCATATGTTAAATCAACATAATCTTTATGTATTTCTCTTTTATAATATAAAGTATCACTTAGTACTTTTTTATCTATATCTTTATAATCTTGATATGTTGATATAGTTTCTAGTTCATTTAATATATTAAATGCTTGAATAAATGACATAGCTTCATTTAATTGATGAACTATATCTTGTTTTGTTTGATTATCTAATTTATAAAATGGTAGCTCATTCATTAATGATTTTATACTATTTATTCTTTTATAGACCTGTTCTAAATATTTATTACCATTATTTAATAATGATACAAATAAATCTATATCATTTGCAAAATTCAAATCATTTTGTAATTGTCTTATATTAGATAAAAGAGTTTTATTTTTACTTCTTGAGTATATTTTTTCCATGATTTTCAAACTATCATGAATCTTTTCTTTAGTACTCTTTATATTTTTTATTTCTTTAGCTTTAGTGTTACCTAATTCTTCTAATAACTCTTCATAAGAGTATTCTTTATTATTATACGTATATTTACAGCTCATTATAGATTACATTTTTTTTGTATTTCTCCTTTATTTAATAAATCTTCAAACATATCATTCAATGATAATTGTACATTTTTCTTGCTTACAGGGTCATTTACAGGATCAGGATTTATGATTTTTGAATCATTATTTTCTTCATAAAGTCTTTCAGTATTTCTTTGAATTTCAGATACCTTATTATTTGTATATATTTGAGATTTAGCTCTCTTTTGTTTTTCTTCAATATTTAATTTATTAACTTTTTGAATAAGTTCCCATTTTATTAATGAAGATTCACCAACATATTTAAAAGTAAATGAATATACTCTATTAATACCATTTTTAAAATTTCTATTATTAGCCTTTGAAATTTCACTTCTTATTTTAGGTAATGATATATCATGAGTAGTACTTTTAACATTATGAAGATTAACTTCTTTTAAAGCATATGTTTTAAGTAAAGAAGTATTTTTAAATACATAATCTGTACTTGGAAAAGTACCATTCTTTTCATAATACTCTATAATTGTTTTTGATATATTACCTTTATCAAAACCAGGCATTAAGTATTGTTTATTATCAGGATTTTTAAAATCTATACAAAACATGTTAGCATTTGGTTACAAAGTTAATAAAATTTAGTATGGTATCTTTATCATTTAATTCAAAAATATAATTTCTATAATCATCATATGTTTTAATACCAGGATAATGAAAGGATAAATAACTTTTTATATTATCAAACATAGCTTCAGATGTTACATGGTCAATAAAGAAAGCATTGTTTTTAGTAAAATAAGAATCAGCTTGAGAGTCTAAAAGTTTAGATAAAATTACATCCCCTGTTTTATCTTTTGTATTATTTTCTTGATTTCCTGTATATCCTTCTGTGGAAGATTGTCCTGTTGATACATCATCAACATCCCTTTGAACATTCCCAGTAATACTTTTTTTGATTTGATCTCCTGAGAAGCTTTCTGATAAATTTCTTGTACTTGATTTATCGTATTCATTTTTTAATTGTTTAAAAGTTTCAAAATGTTTTTTATATATAGACCTAAATAACCCTTCATATAGTCCGTATTTACCTGTTGCATATATTTTACCATATAATATCCCTAAAGCTGTTGTAAAATCAGCACCTTCTCCTGATACTGTAGTATGATTTATTTCATGAATAGTCACATGTAATGCCACACCAACAGCCTCTTCTAATGAAGATACATTAAATGCTAATGGATTTACAAAGATAGCGTTTATTATTTTTCTTACATGTACTCCACCATATTGCTTATCTATAGAAACTCCAGCAAAGAATTTTTCATTTTCTGATTTTAATTTTCTGTAATCATAACCTAACTCATTTCCTGCAAATCTGACCATCTCTAAAACAACTGAACCAAAGTCAGAAAAGAACTCTGCTGCCCCAGATATTTTTAAATAATCAAAGTTTGTATTATTATGATATTGAGGTAAAGCAGGATTAAAGTTTGTTGTTTCTATTGCTTCAACTTTTTCTATTTCTTTTTCAGCTTTAAAAGAAGAACCGTAGTTTTTTTCATTAGATACTTCTACTTTACCTGTTTCAGCATCTTTAACTCCTTCTTTATCAATAACTAATTTCCAAATTTTTCTTACTTCTTCAGTAGATTCTAAACCTTGCTCTATTCTTCTTTGTTTATTTTCAGCAATTGTTTTTTCTACATCAGCATAAAGTTTTTCTCTTTCTTCGGGTGTAAGAACTTTA
>RXKI01000114.1:0-1089 GCA_003962895.1 Neisseriaceae bacterium | reverse complement strand
CTTTAGGTAATCCTGTAATGTTGGAAAATACAGCTTTAGCGTCTTTTTCAGCTTCACCAGAGGCATATTTCTTCAGATAATTATTTAAAGATTTTATATCTTCTGTTACAGTATTTTTAAAACCTTCTCTTTGATTATTAAAAGGATATTGTTCAGATGTAGATGAAACAGAAGGTTTTATATTAACTACAATATCATAAGGTATATTTTCCCAATCTTTAAACCTAAAAGAATAATTAAATTGATAAATACCAGAAGAAAGTATTCTGTGCTTTGGATTTTCTTTCTTTTCAGTAGACATATATAAATCAGCAGACCCCCAAGAAAAATCAATTTTAGAAAATAAAGGAGGTAATGTTTCTTCTGTTGTATTTTCTCCTATAGGAACTACTCTTTTATATTCTTGTTTATCTTTTATATGAGTGAAGGATACATTTACATTTCCTATTAAAGGTTTATCTAAAATATCAAAAGCTTTATATTTTACGTCATCACTTTTCCATTTACCAGGAAATTCTATTTCTCTTTTTGTTCCTTCAGGTGTAGTATATGATTCAGGTATTTTTACTTCTACATAACTTCCATTTGGTTCATTAGTTTGTTCTTTATTAATAGTAAAATCATCATTATATAATTGAACAGCAGAAGCTTCTAAAGAAGTTTTAATCCCATCTCTTACAGTAATAACCTTAACATATTCAGAACCTAATAAGAATTGTACTTTAGCTAATCCAAAACCACCACTTCTTTCAGAAACATCTAATCCTTCTTTGTTTGTACCCCCAATAGACAGAAAAGCATTTTTAACAATATCAGGAGTCATTCCTATACCATCATCTTTAATAGATATAGTCCTATTATCATAATCTACTTTAATATCAATATTACCAGTTTCCTTATTATCAGTAATATTCATTCTTGCTTTAACAGCATCAAAACTATTTTGCAATAACTCTTTTACAGCTACTTGAGCAAGTGGTTTATTATACATAGTTGGACCAAGAAGCATTAATAATTGTTGTTTATTAACACCAATTTGACCTTTTTCAGATTCCATTAAATCCCCTTGTAGTTTACCTAAAGAAGATA
>RXKI01000098.1:9632-9899 GCA_003962895.1 Neisseriaceae bacterium | reverse complement strand
TTCGTCTGCGCTCCAGACGAAAGGGCAAGAACCATAATCAGTCCGGCGATAAAAATCTTTTTCATTGTATCTCTCATGTAGAATTCGTTTACGGCAGCTTCGCAGTTTTAATGATCACCCGTCCCGTAGATCCAGTCACCGTAGATAGGTTTGCACCAGTGCTGACAAATTGGCAATTAATGGTTGTGGTTCCGGTATAACTAGGAAGATCGTAGCCTGTGAGATCGGTTCCACGCTCTGCCGCAGAATCGCCATACACCGTGTTGG
>RXKI01000098.1:0-9468 GCA_003962895.1 Neisseriaceae bacterium | reverse complement strand
CCAAAATCAATCCAATGTTCACCTTTTTGTATTTTGAAGTATTTTTTTTCATAAACACTTCTTTCAACAACTTCCATTATAGTTTTTATGTCACTGGTGTTTGGTCTGTAATAAAATTTTAATCCTGTTTTTTCTGAAACATAAATTGGTAATTCATTTGTAAATAAATTTTCATACATAATTTTAAGTTTTGTTGTTAGCTCTTTTAACTCTTTCTAATTCATCTTTTGGTGCAAGGCATTTAATAGTTTTTTCACGATAATACATTACAAAACTTATTCTTTCATCTTCTTCACTTTCTTTTGTCATAGGTGTGTTTCCGTGCCATTGATGAACATCAACCAAAAGTAAATCGCAAGAACATAAATCAAACGCAATTCTCCATTGTGGCAAAACAAAATAACCACCTTTCAATCCATCAGTTTTATAACTTGTTAAGTTTCCAAACCCTTTTTTTAAATCTCCAGCATCTTTATGTACGGCAGTTTGAAAATCTTTATTAATTGTTACTGTTGTAAAACAAGTATCTTTTATTATGTAATTTTTATCTGTGGCTTTTGCATATTCATTTTGAATTTTCCATTTTTCAGGAATTAATTCTTTAAATTTTTCGTTTACTTCCTGAATAAACGGAATAGCTTTTTCAAACTTTTCAAATTCATTTTTAGTAAATGCAGTTTTTCTGCAATAAGGCATCATTACTGTTCTATCCATATAGCCAATTAAACCGTTTAAAACACAATTACCAACTTTATATTTACTTAATTTACCATCTTTTGTAATCGGCTGTAATTTAAAATTTTCAGTAATGTGACTTCCTTGCCTGTTCATAGTTTTAGATAATTCAACTCTACCAGATGCAATTCCTCTATTATCCATTTTTACAATTGAACTTCTTACATTTTCAACACAATTAATTAATTTTTCTTTGCTTAAAATGTTTTTTCTGAATTTTGCTAATAAAATTCCTGAAACATCATAAACATCACAATCATAGTTTATTAATTCATCAAATGAGTTTTCGTCTAAAAATGAACCCATTAAATAATCCCCGTTGATTATTTTTTTATTTATCGTTAATGTCTTCATATATTTTTTTTATAAACCAGTCGCTTATGTTGTCAACTTTGTTTTTGTTAAATAATGATTTTTTATTTTTCTCTATAAAATCACGTTGTTCATCTGAAACATAAACACATAACCTATTAATGTTTGTGTTATCTATTTCAGAATTGTTTTCTTCTAATTCAAATTCAAATAATTCCATAAATTACGTTGCATAACATCGGTTTTGCTCTATTGCGGTTTAATGCTTGACTGAATGTTTTTTTTGTGTTTGTTAATTTTGTTTTTAATTCAAAGTTTTTGGCTTACTTTTCCGCAACAAAGCAAAGCCGCAACCCGTTATGCTCCATTGCTACCTGACCGCTTCGATTTGACATTTGTGGAAGTTTTTTTAATCTTTTTTTTTCCCACGCTTCCAGTAGTTTTCATCACTGATTTTCTGATTATGCAAATTGCATTTTCAAAATTTGAAGCATCAAAATCAAATCGGTCAAGCGTAAATTTTGAAATACCTAAGTCTGGATTTTCAGAGCATAAAGCGGACAAACTCCCATAATATTTATGAGAGTTGTCGGCTTTGATTTCTAAATGAAATATTTTACGCATTGAACTCCAATTTTAAAGCCTTGTGCAAATCGCTGTTATTTTGCAAACGAACCCAAGTTTTTGATTTTGTGAATTTGTAATTGCCTTCAAAGCCGTGTTTGTTCAAAATAGCCTCTACTTTCTCAACATCATCGCCATTCAAAACATCTAAGCAAATTCCTTCTGAAATAAAGTATTTAGCTTGTGCCTGTGTAGATGGGAAGCATCTACCTAAACGCATAATGAATTTATAATGACTTCCAGCTTTGTAAGTGTTGCAGTTGAAATTGTAACCGTCTTTTTTCAAGTTTAATTCTGATGCTTTCATTTTCTTTTTATTTTAATTGTTATTTGATGATACAAATATACGTCGCTTATTTGTAACTACCAAATAAAAAAGCATTTTTTTACAATTATTTTTCACTTATTTGTAATTTTCATTGTAAAGTGCTGATTTTCAATAGTAATCTTTTTACCCTACCGCACAAAAAAAGATTAAAAAAACAGTGCTTCGATTGAATTTTGGTGCTGAAATACCGCAACGAGAGCATAACACGGGTTTTGCGTCATTGCTTTCCCACACACAAGCCAACGCACAAAAGCAACGAACGCAAAGCCCGAAACCGTTATGCGGCATTAAAACGACCGCCTATGCGGATGCCGTTATGTACATAACAAAACACCTGCCTCAACTACTCTTTGTTCTAAAAGTAAAGCATCTGATTTATTTAACTCAAGGCGAAATATGTTTAAATTTTTGTAATCGCTATTATCTGGTAAATAAGCCAGTTCGCATTTTAGAGATTCGGTAATAAAACGATACTTCCAGGGTTCTTCTAAATCGGCATTTTCTACGGAGTTTCTTATTTCTTCTAACTCGCTTTCGTATGGCATATAAACAATTAATTCTATATTGTTTTTTCCTGTAATTAAAGCGTTTGAAACTAATTGCCAGTAATATTCAGGATGATTTTCTTTAAATGATTCTATGCCTTTTGAGCAGTTTTCTACAAGCTCACAGAATGCTTTTGGTTGAGGACATTTTGAATCCGAAACAACATCATCTTTATCGTTTATAAAGTCCGGGCTACCACTCCAGTAAGGGTATTTAGGATGTTTTAAAGTTTCATCAAATACGTGTCGGTATTGCATACCTAACATATCGTGAACTCGGCTTTCTAAAAATGAACCCCATAACATAGGGCGTGTACTTGCTTCGGTATTTATTGAGCGTTTTAATTTTAACTCAAATTTCTTTTCCTGAACGTATGTATAAAATGGTTTTCCAAAACTCCCTTTTTCTCTACCATTTGACATTAATTTGTGAATTTCGCTACTTGTAAAGCAACCTATTCTATTTGAATTTTCTGTAATACTCATATCCTGATAAATATTTAATTGCTTTTTTGTATGACTTAGTTTCTTTTTGTGAGATAATCCTTTCAAAATTAATCTGCTCATCAGGTGGTAATATCTCTTTTTTAAGATCGTAAAGTTGTTTTAAAGTGCTTTCAATAGTGTTTTCGGTATCAACTTGAACCTCTTTAAAATCTTCTTTATTGTAAATATCTGCAGCTATTCCTATTTCAGCAGCGCACTTTTTTAAACAATCAGTTGCAGCTGCTTTTAGATCATTACCAATACTTAAAGCAACTCTAGGATAACCGTGTTTTAATTGTTCTTCTGTTTGCTTTTTGTAAATAATATCCTTATTGCCAAATTGCATTTTAACTATTGTTTTACCGTTTGTACGGCAGGTTAATTTACCTTTTACAATAGCCTCACCGTCTTGAATGATTTGCTCCAATATTTCAAAATCCCAATCCCAACCAAACATTATATTAAGGCATTTTTTTACATATCCTCCACTTACATATTCCCATTGACCACCTCCCTTTGCAGGACGTTTTTTAACGTATTGTGGTGGTGTTCTTTTTAGAATTTGTTGTAATTGGAGTTCGTTTAATGTATTATCTTTTACTAAAGATAAATCCTCCGGGCTAACTAAAGCTAATTCGTTATTGTTCATTTTGTTGCTCTATAAATATTTCACAATTTTTGTTTTTAATTACTAACAATCGGTTGTTTTCACCGTTGGCAGGAATGATTGGAGTTTGAAAATAGGCACTTAAATAATCAAGTGTGTATGAATCAACTTTTTGTTTGAATACGTTTAGTCTAGTCAATACATTGTTACTTGCTATTCCTATTGCATACTTTTGTATGCTTAGAACCTCATCCCTAGTTTGTATGTGTGTGTTTTCTGGCATTATCTTTTATTTAACCAATTAATTAAATCTTTAAACGTCATTTTTTTACGAGCTAAAGCCTTTTCGAGTTCATGGCGTTCTTCAATCATCTTACCCATTGCTCTCTCTTTATTTACGCTGTTTTCGTTTAACTTGCGTTCCTTTGCTAATTTTACTTTGATTTCTGAATTAATATCAAAGTCCATTTCTACATTCGCTTTTGTTGTCATCTTTATTTTTGGTTTTGATTTTTAATAATTGATTTAACGCTTTATTGTATGTGATTGTAGGTTGCCATTTGAAAGCTGCATGAAAACGCTCAATAGTCAATTCATTTGCGCAGTTTTGACAAATAAACTTACTCACTACTGTTATATCTATCAAATTCAATCCTAAACCACTTGATCCACAGAACATACAAGCTCCCGGCTTATATTTTCCAAAATTAGGCTGTCTACCACTCATCTTCGTCTTCGTTTTCAATTTCACCTAATCCTTTGCACGTTGGACATGGTACTGGTTCAGGGCTATCATCTTCGTCCCATTCTATTATTTCACCGCAACCATTACAATCGCAACACGGTTTCATTGGTTTATCATCATCAGGTGTTATTTGTCTGTCTGGAGTCCACATAATAAATCTTTTTTAAGGTTAATTAATCCGTTTAGAATATCATCGTTTAAGTCCTGTAACATTTCTTTATTTGCTTCTGACAAATCAGATTCAATTTCTTTTATAAAATTATTAGAAGCGTTTACGGTTGAATTAAACCAATGTTTTTTCTCTTTATGTAGTTCACCTATCAAATAGGCTGAATAATCATTGCTAAATACCTTTAATAAGGCAATAGTTATCAATATATTTAATTGATGTTCTTTTTCTTTTGTGTTTGACATTATAATCTCATTTTTTCTGGTAATACTTTTTGTTTTTTAGTAAAATCTTGCAACTCCACCGTTTTTCATTTTTTTTGCATTTCTTGCACTAGCTTTATCTAATCTCATTTGTGAGTTTTTTGAACCCCATCCTTTCATTGTTTTGTTATGGTCTATTTCTTTTGGTTTGCTTTCTTTTTTCATTTGTATTCTATCGTCCTCGATTTGATAAACACAAATATCTGAACAAGTGCAAAAAACAGGTTTGTTAGAATAATCAAAACCAGATAATTCGGCTTTTAATTTTTGAACAAAATCAAAAGGTAATGATGGGTAAGAACCATTTTGAAATATTGGCATAATTCTGACATAACCTTTCATTGAGCCTTTTGAATATTTTTTTACTGAAGTTTTTAATCCTGTTTCGGTTAAAATCTTTGTTTGAATTTCAGATGCTTTCATTTTATTTAGCGTATTTATTTAAGTTTAGTTTAGTCCCCTACCTGCTTCGATGCTACGGCTTAACCGAGTAGGGGGTGTTGCTTATTTGTTTTGAAAATCCAAGCTAAAAAACTCAACGGATAATCATCTCTCCCATAAGCACAATTATGGTTTTCTTTCAAACAGCACCGACCACCATAAGGAAGCTGTTATAATTCGGTTGTTCTAAATCTGCCAACTTCACCGAAAGTAAGGCAGCCTACGATTAATTAAATCGTGAACTTTTTTGTGTTTCCCAAGATGTCAAAGAACTGTGCCGGCCGGCTATGTTGTGAAAATTGTTTGCGTGTGTTTTGCGTGTCTGTGATTGTTTCCGTTAATCACGATACAAATATACAATTTTTATTATTATTCTAACAAATATTAGAAACGTTATTTTTATTATTTTTTGTAACTGTTTGATTTACAATACTAAAATCTTTTTTAAAGGCATAAAAAAAGCCCCTAATTAGGAGCTTAATTTTAATTTTTTACGTTTTTTAGTCGATTTTCATAATTTTTCTTAGAGTAAATGATGCCACCATTAAGTAAATAATCATGTACCAATATGAAAAGCCAGTAAAATAGGCTATAACTGGGTATGTGGCGAATCCTATCCAAATGTTTAAACAGATTGAGCAACCTCCTAATACCTTGTAAAATGGCTGTTTTTCTACTGAATTTATGAATAGTTGGTCTTGTTGTTCCTCTGGGGATTTACATACATAATCATATTTAAGCTTGTCTTTTCGCTTTAAAATAGTCTTAGCAACGAAAGGAAGCCATTTACCGAATATATTACCATCCCAGAAACAAAAGTCTAAGAAATAGCTAAATAAGGCTAGTATTACACCGAAAATACTAACTAGGATAATATTCACTATTATCGCTATCATCGCAAGGGTTTGAGCATCCATTTATTTGATTATTTATGATTGTTTGTAATTTAAAGGTTTCACAGTCATTTAATGAAATTAGTGTGCTGTCTGGCTTTTCAACTGTGAATGTATAGGTCATATTTTCGTTTAACTCACCTATTTCAATTTTCAATGTTTCGGGAGCTTCAATTGTTTTTTCGAGTTCAAATGTGCTATTATCTGAACCTCTGAAACGAAGTATGTAAACTCCTGAATCAGATACTAATAAAGCAGTATCTATTTGTTTATTGTGTGGGAATCGCCCTAAATTATTACTACAACAAGTTTCCATTATTCAATGTTTAAAATTTTTTTAAGCCTTAACCCGGTAGCAATATATGAGTGATTTTGTACTACCCAATTTCGGCTTTGCTCCTGTAAATTTACAATATGTTTTTCATTTAATCCTAATATCCATTTCATTTTTTGGATAAAGTCTAATTCTGTATTTGCAATTATTAAAGCACAATCACCATAGGCATCGGAATATACTTTTTGTCGAATATTGTTACTAAATACTATTTTACCCAATGCAGCTGCTTCAAAAGCAGTAACCCCGAAACAGCCGTAAGGTTTACCGTTTTGAGTTGGTGCAAATAATTCAATGTAAATATCACAATCACTCATTCTTTCTATTTGGGCTTCATGGTTTACTTTATCTTCATTTATTTTAAATGTTCCATTTTCTATTTTAAGTAACATTTCTTTAATCTTTTCAGTTCCCTTAACACTTGGGTTACTTGGAAAATGATACGCTTTGTATGGGGATGAAATTACGTTATTTGAAGGTTTATATTTATTGATGTTTATCGCTGTGGCTATGTAGGTTTCATTTTTCATTCCTAACCCGATAAACTCGCATTGGTCTGTAAAACATCTTTCTACTTTGTCGTTGAAAATAGTATTGCAATTTTCATGATTTAATCTATATGCAGTACCTGTATGATAAACGAACACTCTTTTACCTAGTTCATAAGCGTAATTTAACCAAGTGTGATCTGAATGAAATAACTGAATAATATCAGCTTTTTTTATTTGGTTTTGAATTTCTGTTGAGGTCGCTACTTTACTTTCAGTTCCATAGCGAAAAAGGTGTTTTACTCTTTTTAAGTCTATACAATCAATTCCTACGGACCGAAGTGAGTTAGCGTTTTCATGTGCAAAGTTTGCGTAATCGTCATAAGATATATTGACTATTCTCATTTTGTGTATTCTAAAAATAATATTTTTTCGTGAACCTGTGTTTTATGCGTTTGTTTGAAACCGTCCATTAAATTAGTAACTAATTGCTCAGTTATTAAATGGGTATGATATAAATCAGGTTGAATATTTATGCCTGTTAAAATAACGATGTTTTTATTGCAAATAGCTTTCATGTTTTCAAATGCTTTTTCAAGGTCCATCATTCCGTCTAATGCAGCAAAAACAAATAATGTATCAAATCTATGTTGAAATGTATTAAAATCAATTTCTTCTATTGATTGTGTTATTATTTCTTTTCCTGAAATAAAAGCATCCAATCCAGTATATTTTGTTGATTTTTTTAAGTAGTTTTTTAACCAACAAGTGCCACACCCAACATCTAAAACTGATTCACCTATAAACACTTTTTTCAATAAACTTTTATAGTCAATTTGGTGTTCGCTTGTTATTCCTTTAGTTCGGGTGTGTAAATTATTCAATTTAGATTCCCATTCTTTTTTATCTACTTTCATTAATTTGTTTTTTGGTAATAAACAATAGCTCCTGCTTTTGCTGTAATTGCACTATTTGCTATCTCACTTGCAAATCTCGCTTTTAATGTACAATCTGCCGTAGGTTTGAAATAGCCCTCCATAACACAAAGATTATTTCCTGTATTTGCACTTGTAGCATTACATGAAGCAGGTGAATCAAAGGCTTGTACGTTTGCATTTCTGGTAGTTGTAGTTGATGTTAGTGAGTATTCGCTTGTATAACTTAAATTAGCTGCCGTTCCTGCTGTTGCTGTTAATCCCCATCTTGAACCTGTTGTAGTTGCTGCAGAAGTAAAAGGTATAACAAATTTGAACCAATATGTTTTACTTGCTTCACAAACAAATTCTAATCCTGTAACATCATTCATTGTATTTGCCACAGCGTTATTATTTGTAATATCCCCACCTAACACCACGCTACTTATAGCGTTTGAAGTTGGAGCATTTGCCCCTTGATTTATTGAGTTTTTTACTGCTCCATTTGTAGCGTAAACGGTCCAGCCTGTACCTGAATTATACTCTAATTTTTCACCTGCTGCTAAACTTACTTTGAATAAAATATAAGTAGATGAACTATTATTGTATCTTAACGTTAATTCTTTGCTTGTAGAATCATTGTTAAAAGCACTTATAAAATCTACAAATATTTTTTGATTTACCGATGGACTTCCTGATATAGAAACTGGGGTTGTTCCATTGCTATCATTTAAATTTGTAATGGTAGTCATTCCGTTTTCGGTAAATAATCTACCGATTAATACCAATTCTACCTGAGTTGAAGAACCATCTAAAAGTGCTTCTATTTTATCCGTTGTTGCCGATACTGTTATCATGTCATAAAGATATAAAATATTGTACCCCAGAACAAAAAACAAAGCCCGATTATTACTATCCATGCAAGTATTAACTCATTATTTCTTTTAAATTTTATCATTTATCCCTTCTCCAAGCATATAAAACATTAGGTAAAGTGTGTATTTTCATACCTAAATTAAACATTCTTTTCCATAAATCAACATCCTGACCCCTACGATAACATAAATTATATCCCCCTGCTTTTTTTACCGATTCATTTTTATAGATCACAGTTCCATGATTTGTTAACCACCCGTAACCAGAATCCTTTAAAGTACGAGTATAAGCATGATCTGAAGTAAACATGGGTTTACGGTAAATATCCTTGTCAGAAAAAGAATAAAGATTGGTCCCTAAAACATCAATGTTTGTATTTCTTTGCAAGTGGTCCATTTGTATTTTAAGACGTTCACAGTTCGATATATCCGAACTACCTGATAAAGCAATATACTCGGTAGTGATATACTCGTGGCCTAAATTTAAAGCTCCGCTAGTTCCTAAATTTTCAGGTGTTTTTAAGACTTTACATCCTAAAACAGTTTCCAAAAATTTAAGCGATGCTATTGTTTCTAAATTTGTCGAACAATCATCTATTAATACAATGTCGTATTCCTGCTCTATTGTTTGGTTTTTTTTAGAAAGTGAAAAAACGCACTCGATTAACTCAGGTGCGTTTGTATTATAAACTGGTATTAATACTGTTAA
>RXKI01000103.1 GCA_003962895.1 Neisseriaceae bacterium | reverse complement strand
GAAGTCTTTTTTAGTCAAGACCATTTAAAAGATACAGACGTTGAAGATTTTTATGGCCAAAAGGCCATCGTTATAGATGTGATGAAAGTTTCAGGTAAACATTATTACGACATAGAATTTGGTAATGGGACTATTTTTTATAGTGTACCAGGAGAGTATTTAAATAATAAAATTTAAAAACATATGAAAAAAGGCCTCAAAAATTGAGGCCTTTTTTCTGTAATAATTGTTGTCTTCTTTTATAAACAGGATATAAATTTTCGTAGAATATGGCCAGACTTTCTGATATTCTAAAATTAGGATGGTATTCAAATACTAATTTTTTATAATTTTTTCTTAATAAATCTACATCATTTACCATTAATTCATAGAAACATACATGTCTATTGGTTGGGAAATCTTCGGTACAAGCTTCTAAAAATATCCAATCTATTTCTTCTTTGGTGTATTCTATGCCTCTGTAATCTATTTCTAAAGAAATTTCTTCACTTCTATGTAATTCTACACTATCAAATTTAAGACAATCTTCAATTAATAAGGCTTGAAATTCATCAAAATATAAAGTATCTAAACAGAAATTGTAATTATTTTTATTATATGCGTTAGACCACCAGACACCATCTAAACTGATGACATTACTTATTAAATCTAATAAATTATGATATAAAAAACTTCTATCGTAATATTTTGGATTTATTAAAGAACTTGTATTTGTACATCTATAAGTAAATAAATGAGCATTATTTAATAAAGAAATTATTTTATCAATATTGAAATAAACCTCTCCATTTAAATTTACTATATCATATTTACTTAAACTACTCATTATTTTAGCAAATATACTCATTATTTTTAATATGTGGAGATTTTATTTCATAAAAAGTAGTATATTTGTGTATGAAATATTTATTTTTACCATTAATCAGTCTAATCTTATTAAGTTGTGGTAGTTCCCAACAAAGTAGATACGTTTGCAATTGTCAGCAACAAGAAAAATTACAGAATTTTGTCAAAGAAAGCATTAAACCGGCCAATAACATGAGCGATGAAGAGATGGAAGACGTCATCCAACAATTGCGCATAGAAGGCGTTAAAATATATTGTAAACAACAACCTGTTTGGATAAATAATAACGACGGTAGTATAGATTGGAACAAACAACCCTTTGATAGTTGTCAAAACATCATGACTACATGGTAGAAACAAACTTTATTCCAAGAAAATTAACCACACGGGAAAAACAGTATCAGGCTATACAAAGACAAAAAATGGCCTATTTTTTGTTGTTTATTAAACATGTGACACGTGTTTTAGAAAAATTAAAGCCTAAAGACATAGACTCTTTTGAAGATAAAATGTTCATTAAATTAATAGCTAATTGTAGTCTAGAATACACTGATAAATATTATTTATTTTTTTATAAAGACCATAGATACCTTGCTAGATATAATTTTGAATCAGGTGTTCTAGATTTCATGTTAGAAGAACTAATGTTTAGGAGTCATAAGATAAAAAATGTGGCAAAATTTGTCGAAGATCAATTCTATAAACATTTTGGTATTAGGCCTAAATTAGTATTAAACTATAAACAATGGTAATACATGACATTTATACCAAGAAATATTAAAAAACGCGCCAAAGATTATCAACTCATTAAGGCCAAACAACAAACAGAATTTGAAACATTTTTATTAAAAATACCAGTATTAGAGGCCTTACAAAACGTAAAAACAGAAGATCCTATGGAGCAACTATTTCTTAGTTTAATGGTAGGTTCTGACATTAAAATAAATGTAGAGGCTTTAAATCTACAAATACTTAAAGATGGTAATTTTTTATTTCAATACGATTGGCAAGAAAACATTTTATGGTTTAATTATGCCAAAACTTACGCCAATTTTTATGATAAATTTAAAATGTCTGCTATGGGTTGGAATTCTTTTATAAGAAACCAAATAGAAAAATATTATAATTTTAGACCAATTTCTATAGCCGATTGTTTTATAGATTTATAAGATGTTTAAAATTGAAAATAATATGACCAAGAAAGCTAAAAATTTATATATGTTTGAAAATATAGAATTAAAAGAATTTAAAAAATATTATCTTATTTTTCAAGATAAATTAAAGGCCATTCAAAATAAAATTTCAAAACATCCTATGGAGCAATTATTTATAGATTTATTTAATAATGTTAATATAAAAATTATTAAACAATCTTTAAGTATATGTATATTCCAAGATGATAAAAAATTGTTCCAGTATGATTGGAAAGAAGATATTTTGTGGTTTGATTATGATAAAATAAGTCAGTCTTTTATTAAGGATTTTAAAATGTTAATTAGAGATTTTTACCAGTTTTTAAAATTTCAAATAGAAAAACATTTTAATTTTAAACCAGAGTTAATAGTAGATATATTCATAAATTATTAAATTTTAAGAGAGAATATGTGTAATATTCTATTAAAATAGATATTTTTGTCACAAATAGTTTAGCTGCAACTAAATTATTCGATATAGTCATAAAAGAAAAATGGCCTTCTAAATCAGAAGGCCATTTTTTATTATTCGAAAGTGCTAGCAGCGTGATTGTAATTGGCTATTTTAATAAATTCTTTCATATTGACACCCTTTATGAGTTTAACTATATCAGGTAAATTTTCTAAGTCTTTAGAAGATTTTCTAATGGTATCATAGATATAAGTGTGTGGTTCTTCAAATATTAGGCCTACATTTTTAAGTTTATTTAAACTAGATGCATCATCAACACATAATTCCCATCTATTACCTATAGCATCGATAGATTTCCCATCTTTTAATAGAGTGACTATCCAAGTAGTATCGATATTTTCATCTTCTACTTTAATAATTGGACCAGGTGTTTCTATAGTTGATGTTTTTGACTCATTTCTATTAAAATTGGCGAATCTTTGGATTTTCATATTGTTAATTCTTTTAATTATGTTGTTATATATTATAAAAAATAATGCTTATATTTATAGAATATATCCTATAGATTATGGTAACAATTAAAGATAATATAGGCAGACCTCTTTACATTTTAGATGGTCAAACTAGATTACACCCATATACTTATGAAGAAGTTGATAACAATTATGAATATCCATACCCTAAACATGATATATCTTTTAATCAGATATTTATATTTGTTATATTTATATTTGCTATAGTAATATTAAGTATTTTCTGTATATTAATCTATGTTTCAGCCTAAAAGAATAGATACTAGACAAGCTACATTTGAGAAAATACAAGCTCAAAAATTGGCCGAATATCAACCTTTTTTAAATAATTTAAAAATAATTTTTGATAATATACAAGACGCACCCATCACTATGGCTGCATGTAAAATGTTATTAGACAATCACCAATATCCATTTAATGTCTTTTGGATGCTTAATGGAGAATATTTATTACATTATGATTACAAACACCATTGTTTATGGTTATCTTTTAATAACTATGTAAATCTACAATGTATTATTAAAAATAGCTTATTTCCTAATAAACATCATTATATGGCTAGTATGGGTTTTAAAAATCAAATAGAATCCAATTTTTTAAGATCTAAAAATATCATCACATTGTAACAGTGTTTCAACCTAAAAACCCATATAACAGACATTTAACAACATACCAAAATGTAATAGAATTTCTTATAAAAGAAAATCCTTTTATAGGTAGCATCAATATTGAAGTTGATACTGTTAGACCTTATGTCTTATTGGTAAAAAAGACAGGTTCTAAAGTAGTATTATTAGAGTATAACTTTTTAAATAACGATAAAAGTTTTAATTTTGAAAGATTGAATATGACGATGATGTGGCCTAACATAGTCACAATTTGTAATTATATAAACATGCTAAGGAATGAACGTATTTAGGCCTAAAAGAATAGACGTTAGACAACAAGCATACGATAGATTACAAGCTTTAAAAATGCAGGCATGTGATGATTTTGTAGAGACTTTAAAAAGTCTGTTACCGGATAGCATTTATCTTGAAAGAAATTTTGATACTTTGCCTTTTAAGTTTTTTTTCTACAATAATGATTGTTTGTTATTAATGTACGATTATAACGTTGATAAAATTCTTATAGGTGATAAATTTTTACAAAAAGACTTAAAAACTATTGCAAAAGCTAATTACGAAATACAAAAAATTAAACAATTAATTCAACAACTTAGAACATGTTAAATATTTTTAAACAATTATTAGGCCATAAATCTAAGAAAAAAGATGTAGAGAAAATTTTATGTGCGGCCGTTTGGTATAAGGAAATCTCTTTAAAGAAAGACATACCTTATATACATACTAATCCTGTAAATTGTCTAACCGGTTTAGTTTTTTCAGGTTATAGACACGGTCATTGTATCTATACTAAGTGTGCAATCACTGGTTTAAGTGATGCAGAAAGTGGAGAAAATGAACAAGGTTTTTTAACATCTAAAAATAGATTTGTCACTAGAGAAGAAGCCTTAATTATAGCTTTGAAACAAAAACAAGTCATTGATTTAAATGAAGTTAGAGGAGATAGATTATTTTCTGAAGATTTATATTGATTTTGAAAATGTCTAAACATTTGACTATAGACTATCAAGAGTCAAATGTTTATCTCTTTAAAAATTTTGTCATTTCAGAGCTACCTTTTAATAGGTCTAGAATGTCTACTATATTAAAATATTGATAAATTAAACCTTTATTATTTTTTAAGTCTTCTATAAAGGCCACATCAAAAGTCTATCTTTCATAACATCTTAAAAAGTTTATTGATCTAAATATTTTAAAATTAAGAAATAACGTCTATATTTACAGCATGACCATCCAAGAAGAATACACCTAATAATATTCAAGGAGAAGAGATAAAAATGAAACACTTTGATAAATGGTCAGATTTATTAAAAAAAAAATAAAATAATGGTTGCATAACTCAACTGGATAGAGTAACGGTTTTCTAAACCGTAAGTTCTTGGTTCGAATCCAAGTGCGACTACTATAATTTAAATTAAAAAATGGGTGTCAGTCAATATACCTTTATAGGTGCTTTTCTTAGAATAGAATTACCTACCAAAAATGTTATTAAAAATAAAACTATAATAACTATTACATGTTGTAATGAGACGTGTGAATACTTTAATAAGAGAGTCTCAGGTAAATTCTGTAAACAGTGTGGCCATAAAAACCATGAAGAAGTTACAATTAAAGAAGAAGTCATTACTACAAAATTATCGGCTTATGATTTAATGTTAGAATTTGGTAATGAAGACATTTTCTTTGCTACAGAAATTCAAGACAAAGTTGTATTTTTACCTAATACTAAAAACCCTTTAACACACGTAAGTATATGCTGTTCTGAAGATGAAATGTTAGATGTACCAGATATGCATGAGGCCATAAAGACTTTAGTAGAAGATTATGCTACCTTTTTGCAGTATTTGGATGAGAAAAGTATTAAGTGGTATGTTGATTTTAAAATTTTAACTTATTATTTATAAAACATGTTTACTCCTAAAAGATTGGCAGAAAGAAGTGAAAAACTGAAATTATTATATCCTAATGGCCTACCTAAAAAATGGTATAATATGTCTTTAGACAATATGTCTAGAATTACTTTTTTACCAGATAACATACCAACACAACTTGAATATATGCGAGATACAATAGGATCTTTTGAATTAACTAAGCATATTTACGTAATAGGTGTAGATGTTGCTAAAGATGCTATTGATACTAAGTCTTATTCTATTTTTAAAATAATAAATTAAAATGAAAATACTCGACATAATGAAAACCTTGACACAAAAAGGCGTTTCAACATCCATACATTATAATGTAACTCAAGGTTTATTTTACATAGATTTAGAAACCAAAGCCAAAAGTGATTTATACTTATACGAGGATGGTACACTTCATGGCAGGTATCAATATAAAAGGTAAAATAATTACACTTATCAGAACAGAGTAATTTTTATTATAGTTAACATTATAAAGGCCAAATTCGAAGATTTGTTAAAAATAAAAGATTATTATGACACCAGATTTAAAGATGTTTTATAAATTTAGATATAAATCAGAATATAATATTATAGGATCTGTTATAATTACTGCTTCGGATGATGAAATGGCAATTTTGAATTTTGAGAAAACTTATCCTCATTTAGTCTGGATAGAATTTTCTAAAAGTTTTTATGAAATTACATAAAAACTTCTTAATTTGTAAATATTTCTATACTATAAACGTCTTTATAAAGTTTCAAGCCTAAAGTTATCGTCCTTAATTAGAAATCCTTAAATTAGAAATCTTGAAATCTCTTTAAGACTATAGCTTCTCTAAGTATACCTTCTCTAAGTATATCTTTTTTAAGTATATCTTCTCTAATGGTTGGCAATGGAGCATCATATTCTAACCAATCTTGGTTGTACATGTTTTCTAAATCGGTGTCTTGAAAGATTAAAGTATTCGGATCTATGGTTTTTAGAATGGCCTGTTTATTAACCTTACTATGGGTATAAATGCCGTGTAAGTATAATTCGTCATTGAAAAAAGGACCGTTTAATTTTTTGGTATCTAGTTCTAGAATGATATAGTCTTTGCCGTCATGACTATTGAAATTAGTTTGAATTTCGTAAGCAGCAATTAGAGAGGTGGCCAAATAAACTCTAGGAGTTTTATAATTTCTATTTAAAAAAGATTGGCCGATAGTATTTAATTTTATACCAGTTTGCAGAATAGATTTTAAGTTTTCTTTAGGAGTAACGTGGTATAATATGTCTGGTAGCCAAGATTTTTCTAATTCATCATCTAACATAAATTATATATGATGTTTTTAATAATGACTATTTGAATAATGACTATTTGAGTATTTATATGTATTTCTTTTTATCCAGTCATCATCGATACTATTACACAAATTTAAAATATGAGTTATTTTACAAGGAGGTATTTCTAATATAATATCAAACTCATAACTAATTAACATAGTTTGAATGTGGTCTTGTAATATTTTAAAATGAACACTATATCCGTGTTTATTAGTTATAATATGTGGTAAATTATAGTTAAATCTATAACAATATTCTAAACCTGGTGTATTTTTAACTGTTTTAATGAGGCCCTTTTCAACAGGTGATAAAGATTCTTCGATATATTTAGATCTTTCTGCTAATTTCTTTGGGATAAATGTCATCATTGGTTGTTAGGAGTAAGCCTATTTTTTAAACGGTAGTATATAAAAGTGTCAGAATTGGTCATAAATGTAAATCTTTGTCATCGGAATCTATCATAACTAAATATAATAGTGATGTCAGGATGGCCATATATCAACTAAAAAATGTTATAATATTAGTTATCTTCTTGTTCTTGTAGTTCTTTTTTAAATTTTTCTATTTTATACCCATTTATAGCTAATAAGTATAATAAAACATCATTTTTTATTAAAATATCTATATTTAGTAAATTTTTAGAATATTCTCCACCTGGATAACCGGCATGGCCTCTAAAATCACAAGACAACCAAATGATTTCTTCTTGACTATCTTTATTAATAGTTACATTAATATCCGTAGTTTTACTATATAAATTATAAACGTCTTCTGTTGATAATTTATTAGAATCAAAACCAGTCATTAAATCTATAAAAAATTTCTGGCCTTCTTCAGAAAAGGTATCATTTAATAAGATCATAAATAATAATCCTAATTTTTCTGTTTCTCTATTAATAATATTGGTTAATGTTATCATATTTTTATTTTAAAGTGTAGGTTGGTACTATAATAAAAGTTGTTTTTGATAAATTATTGTCAAAATGATCGTGATTTTGAAAAATTTCTGCTATGTGGGCCTCACACTCTGCTTCTGTATCGGCTTGGAATTGTTCTACAAATTCTAACATGGAATCAGTTTGGCTTTCATTGTTGCGAGCATGATAATCTGTGGAAGGTATTTGTATTTCTTTAGATTCTTGGCTATAAACTGTATATACTTTTTTCATAATTTATAAATTTTATGCTGTAAATATACACATTATTTCTCATTTGGAGAGAATATTATCTACAAGTTACGAACAATATATCAATTTTTAATTTTTTCTACCTTTAAGATGTTTAATTCTGTGAGTAAAATCTTAAACAAATCATATAAAGATAGCCAAGTTTTTAGTTAAGGCTATACTATCTGAGAAAGGTACTCTACTATTGGATTTTTGGCCTAATTTAAAACCAAATATCATCATTCTTTAACATGTTTCTGGTTTTGTATATTGTAAGACCCAATCGATAAAGTCTTTGACAGTATCAAAGCTATATTCGTCTTTTTCGTCACTATCCTTTAAATAGATGTTTAACTCTTTTTCTATACTATCTATCAATTCACAATAATCCCATAAATAGCACAGCATATGAAATTCATCCTCTTCTTTAGGTATGATACCTATGATAGGTTGGAATAGGGCTAATATTTGTTGTCTCATTTTTTATCTAAAAAATTGTTAAAAGGTTTTAATAAATGTTTATCAAAAAGTAGAACTAAAAACAATACAATAAAGCACAGAATTAAAGTCCAATAATAAAATGTTAAATATATCCATAAATGATGTTTTAAATCATCACTCTGTATTACCATGATTATTAAAGCTCCACTGGATAGAGTAGAAAGAGTTATTAATATTATTAGACCATTTTGACCACCTAGTAATAGTAACGAAAAGCAACTTAAATAAATAATGGCATTCCAAAATAAGACAGAATTGGGTAAACTTTTTAAATAGGCCTTTAGTTTAAATTTTTTAAGATCTGTTACAATTTCTTGGGGCGTTTTATTAAAGTCTAACATGGGTGTTTATTTTATTAATTGTTTTAAATGTTTTATTAAGTCTGCTATTTGATCTTGATGGATAAACATGTTAGCTAAACATTTATCATCATCTCTATTAATAGAAATTTCTACTTCTTGATCTTTATCCACGGAACTTATTTCTAAGGTGTGTTGTCTATGTTTTATTTCTAATATTTCTGACATATATTTTTATTTTAAATTGATATTACATGCTACTATTTCTCCAAACAGGCCATCACGACCAAAATATGGATGGTTATTATTATCGGCTTCTTGGCCTTTATAGGGTCTAGTATAACAGACATAGCCTTCTTTTATTAAGACTGTTTCTAGATCTTCTCGATGTTGGTAGAAATGATATAATTGGCCTTGTAATCTAAAAGTGTATCCATGATGCTTTATTTGATGGCTATTTTTGGAATTATTCTGCCACACTTCTTTTAACAGTAATATACCTAAGAATAAAAATATTAAGGTTATTAGGATGATGTATAATGTCATGGAAATTGAATTTTTTGAGTTTCATTTTCTGGTACATTTGGAATGACTCTATTCTTCTTTATTTTGTGGCTTTCTAAGAATAAATGCACACCATTACAGAATTGGTTGTAGCTGAGTTCGTAGTTATAATGAGATAAGGCCTTATTAAAGATGTCTAGACATAATTGTTTATTGATACTGGCTGTTTCAAAGTTTTCGACAGTAGTTTGTTCATTGACTATTAGTTTGTCTTTGAGCATTTCTAACTCAGAATGTACATAATGTATCATTAAGTTATAAAGTATCTTTAAATGTGTTCTGTTTTCTTCTTGGGCCATATATTTTTTTTTAATTAAAATTATAATATTTGTAAATATAATAAAAATATTCTAATACTTTATTAAAAATTTATAAACTTTGGTTACTCCATTAGGTTTAAAGTAGAGATATTTCTGAATACATTCTTTTTATAAGTAAAATACTCTATAGAATTATATTTAAAATATTTTCTTTCCAGTTATAATTAAATACAATATTATCATCTTTTATTATACTTACTGATAGCTGATTTATCAATTTGATATGGCTATATTTTAATAAATTAATGAAGGTTTGTTCATCAACATTTGTAGAGGTTTTATCTTGTAAGGCCTTTAAATTCAATTGTAATATATGATAAAAGTCATAGAATTTCTCTAATTAAGGCTTAGATTCTACGTTATAGATAAGT
>RXKI01000036.1:10827-10982 GCA_003962895.1 Neisseriaceae bacterium | reverse complement strand
TCCTGACGCTGTTGGTATAGACGGGAGATCAGTTTTTGAAGGAGGATTTGTTCAAGAAGGGTTGGTAGATTTTCCTGAGCATATCAAAGGAACTGTTGATGTAGTATATTCATCGCATGTGCTAGAACACATGCAAGACGATTATGCAACTTTGC
>RXKI01000036.1:0-10761 GCA_003962895.1 Neisseriaceae bacterium | reverse complement strand
TAGTTGCTAAAAAAGTTTAATTTTCTCCACGAATATTTTTTAGTATTCTCTTGAATTCTTTGCACTCAATAAATTCCCATAATTTATTTTTCAAATCTTCATCTTCACCATTTTGTATTTTAAAACTATCTAAATTATACCTAAAACTTCCTTTACCTAGCTTTCCTCCACCTTCTCCGCCAACTTGCGTTCCTAAATCTTTACATAAGTTTGGAACAGCTAAAGCTGCGTTTGAACTTCTAATCGAAGCCTCAATTCTATCTCCATCTACAACAGCAAAAGCAACAGAGGTTTCAACTCCCTCCCAACTAAGCATTTCATCAGCAACAGCAGCAATCAAATCTCTATTATTTGAACTTATAAAACCAATTCCATGAATTAGAATTCCATCTTTAATTCTATCGTGTGCCGCCTGTGCTACACACGCTCTAGCTTGAACCCATTCTCTAGGCTGTTTGTATTTGGTAATTTGTTTAAGTAAAGATGAATTCCTAAAAGGAAATAACTCTGCATATGCAACATGTTCAAAATCAGTTGTGTCATCTGATGTTTTATATTCTGTGTCTGTTATAATGCCTACCAATAAAGCTGTTGCTATTTTAGCGTCATTGTCGTTATCTTCTTCAAATTTAGAACCATAATAATTAATTAATTGATAAATAGTGGCACAGCAGCTACCAGCTTTTAAATTTAAATAAAATCCTTTAAAATTACCATTTGGGGCTTCTTTATGATGGTCAATTACTAAATCAAAATTAGTATTCTCTGGACAAACGCTGTGAATTGGTATTGTATCTACAGCAATACAAATATCATAAACTTCATTATAATCTGAAACTTCTTTTAAATCTGGGTCTAGTAGGTTTACCATTCTTTGATTTTGAGGATGTGATATAAAACCATCATAAAAACAATCTACAACTATATTATCATAAGATTTTTTCAAAAGCCAAGAAAGAGACATTTGAGACCCAATTGCATCTGGGTCTGGAGACGGGTGAGCGTAAATTGCTACTTTACATGTACCATTTTTTTCTACAATTGAATTAATTTTCTCATCTAAAGATTTTTTAACTTTCGATAAAGAAACGTTTTCTTTAGACTCTTTGACTTCAGCATCCATATTGTTCAATTCCTGTTTCTTTTTTCTCGGAGCCATAATTATACTGCCAGCGTTTTTACTTATAAACTAGATTTTGACGTACTAACCATTCTGATAGGTTAATCTCTTTCTCCTCCGAAGTCAGAAGAATATCAACAACCCATTTTCCATCATTATCTTTTTTTGTTAATTTTATTTTTGGATTAGTGCTGTTATTCAATAATTTTAAAACAACATTTTTAGAATCAGCAACCGCAGTTAAATTTAACTTTGATAATAATCTTGATTCTACGTCATCATAAATAACAACATCAAAAGAATCGCCGCTTAAAACGGTAATTCTTTTGATGTCATATATTTTATTTAATTCTAAATTATTTTTAATCTTTAATTTATCTGGAATTTTAACTGGATTGTTATACTTTTTATTATAATGAACAAAAAGTATAACTGCGATCATTATCCACAGACCAAGAAAAATAGTCTCCATTATTCTTTTTCGACCCATCAGGGACTCCAGCTATTGCTCTACAACAGCAAAAATAGTTTCTTTAAATTCCAACAACTCATCGTACCATAACCCATATCTACGAATATTAGAAGTCAAAACCTCTAAATCCAAACCAGAAACTTTCCATTTTGGATTTCCTTCACTATCTAGTTTAATTTCATTAGTAAATTTTACACAACCCCATTCATCTTTGATTGGTTTCTTTTTTCCATTGATTTCAGTTGTCTCTGGGACGTATTCTACCTGACAACGAGTAAGCTGTAAGTCTATATAAGCCTTTTTTTGTTCTTCGTTTAAAACAGTTGCCCAAAGATCAGCAGGAATCGTAATACAAAAATCATGAGGTTTTTGATGCCACATTTTAGCAGATAAGCTAAACTTAGAGACTTTTCCTAAGTTTAGCTTATCGTTTATGAAAGGTTTTTCATCTTTTATTACAACTGCTATAGAAGCTGCTTCTAATCTTGGCAAATGAGATTTATTTTTAATTTCATCTACCAAATCAACAATGTCTTGAGAGGCTTTCCAAGAATTAGCTGGCATGTTTTTTCCCTTTGTGATTGCCGTCTTTGTCAAAACCAATTCTACAAAGAGATTTTCAAACGTCAACTATTCTTTTGTCAAAGAATCACTAACGTCATCTATTTCTTTCTTCAAATCATCAATTTTAGATTGCATCTTTCCAGATTCTTTTTCTAGACTTTTTGCATCAAAAGCATTCAATTCGCTTTCCAATTTCTCTAATTTAACTTTTAATTCCTCTAATTTAAAATATTCTTTACCGCCCATAGCCCAATTTTGAGATACTTTTGGTTCTTGGTCTTTCCCAAAAGTAGACTTCTGAACAGGGTTGAAGTGAACAATTTCTTTTTCTTCTTCTTTTATAACTTCTTTTTTAGGACAAATGTCCTCTACCAACATAGTCCAATATGCCAAATCTTTTGAAAATTTGTTGTTTTTAGACTCAAGAAATTGTTCCATATCTTCTTCTGGTACTGCTGTTGGATTGCCAAAATAGCCAGTATTTGGGACAGTTTTCTCTTCAGGTTGTTTTTTCTCGTCCCCAAAAACATTATTTTTAACGGCATTATCCCATAATGCTGCATATTTTTCTAAATCTTCTCTAAAACTACTCATAAAAAACCTTTTCTTTCGTAAGACTCTTATCTTATCTATGATAGTTATTATTTATTTTCCATAATTCGCTTACCTCTTTCAATCTGTTCCTGTCTAGTTCTATCAACTTCATTTTGATATCTATATTTTTTCAAATAAATAGCGGCATCTTTCTGTCTTTGATCTTCTAAACCAAGTCTGACATCTCGTTCTACCGCTCTCATTCTACACTCTTCTAAAAATAATTGATATTCAGGAGATTTTTTAAAATCATCATAGCTATCAAAATGATAACCATTCCACCCAAACTTTGCTTTTGGCTTTTCTTCTACAATGGGAGCAGGAGCAATTCTTTGTTGAATCTTTTGCTCTATTTGTATTTCAGGCTTCTGTTCAATCTTTATTTCTTGTTTAACAGGAGGAGCCTCAACCACTGTAGGCTGTGTTAAAGGTTGTGAGATTTCTTCTTTCTTATCCTCAGAAACTTCTTTTGCAGGAGTTTCAAAAAAATGAGAAACTAAAAATCCCAATCCAAAACAGACAACAGGGATAATTGAAAATAAAAAATATTTTAATTTAATCATGTTATATTCTCCAAATTTAAAAAATAATACAAAAAGAATAACATCCAAAAAGCAATTTCCCAAAAAACAATTCTTTCTATCGCTTTTCTTTGTCCATCTAGCTTTTTTAAATTTTCATCAGAATTAATTTTCTGAGCTAGAATTCTTTTAGTTTTAAATCTTTTACCTCTTCTCGGAGGATTTGGAGAATAAATATGATATCTAATTTTCTCATCAATATCTTCATGCTTCTTTTGAATTAGATTTTGCACACAATTGGCAACTCTACTTAATCCAAAGGCAAAAAATACCAAAAATACTTTATCATACATATCGCAAACCTCCTTGTTAGCTATGTTATATATCAATCTGACGTAGGTTTTACCAGAAGAACGTCAATTAATTTTTGAGATGGATGTAATTGAAAAAATTGTTTATACCATCCTCTCTTTTTCCCAGTATATTTTGTATAACCTAACAAAAATTTTTCAGTAGCGTATCTAGTTTTTGAGAAATATTTTTCAGCAAAAATAGATTCATAAAAATTATCTTTTGAAATAGAATATTTAAAAGAAGCTCTCAAAAGAATAGTCAAAAAAGACCTTCTCATCGAACTACGCATCCACCATTTTGATGGCTTTATCCAAAGAATCCCTTTTCTTTGAGTAGGTCCAAAATTAGAAGGCTCTTTTAAATTTAACTTAGATTCAAATTTTTTCATAAATTCAATGATAGAATTACATTTTCCTTTCTCATGACAGAAAAAAAATAAATCAGAATTAGACAAATGAACATGAAATATATCTCTGCAATGATGCCATTGCCCCAATAAATACCTACCTTTTGGACAATATTTATTTAACTTACAGAAATCTCCAGGCTCAGGATTGTAAACAGTGTCTATAAATAAGACATCTCCATCCATGATTTACTCCGTAACGCCTTCTGTGGGTTCTCCATTGATAGAAAGATCATCTGAGAAAGAGCAATGAACATCAGTTGTATTGTCTTCTTTAATCTCCATCTTGATTTGGAGTCTTTGACCAGCTATGTCTAAAAATTCATCTAAATTAACAAGACTTATTATCTCCCAATGAGGATCATCTAAAGGAACATACTCTTGTTTTGTGTAATAAAAAAATTCAACCTGATAAGAATGCTCTTTCTTCTCAACTTCATCTTTTGTCATAGAACACAAATCTTTACATAAATCCTTACATAATCTAATTGAATCTTTCTCTGTTGCATGCCCAAGTTTCTTTAAAACTTGAGTAGCCGCTTCTGCTTTAGAAGTCGTCTCTAAAAGATACAACAAATCCTTTTTAAGCTGCCCTTCTACTAAATTCGCCATGCCAGTCCATCTAGCAATAATTTCACCTTTTTGAGGTCTATTTGTATTATTTACAGATTTAAAGTATTCACCAAAATTTTTTTCATCAATTATAAGTTCGCTCATTATTTCTCCAAATTTAATTGTTCAAAAATTTCTTCATCAGTCAGAAACTTTTCTTTTTCATCTTCGCCTTTTTTATAAACAATAACTCTGATGTCGTCGTCTTTGAATTTATATTTTTTATTTCCTCTTTTAAATCCTATCTGGTTAGGCTCTAAAGTATAAGTTGAAAATCCTCCCGAAGGAACCTGTAGCCGAACTCTCAGTAAAGCTCCAGGAGTGAAGGTTGATCCCCACCAATTCCAATCTTCTTCCCAAACATTAATTTTAGCCACTTCTCCAGTTACATCTTCCGCTATGACTTGATGGTAAATAGTTCCTTTTTTACTCTTAATCTCCATAGATTTAGTAACTTTTATCTCTACAGGTCCACAAATCGTATCTATTTCTGACTTAAGAACATCAAAAGTTAAATTTCCTTTGTAATCAGGACTTTTTTCCAATTCATGAACCCAAGCAAATCCATAATATTTTTCCTCACAAACAACCAAATCAGACAAATCTTTCGCTAAATCTTCAGAAATTTCATACTTTTCAGCATTAAAATTATAAAGTCTAGGCAAAGTTTGATTAATGTTATTAGAGTATTTTTCAAAATTTAATTGACGTTTTTTCCACAATTTGTTTAAAGCAACCCATCTATTATATTTTGCTTTAGTCTTTACTTTTCTATAAAATTTTTCTTCTTCTAATTCTATTTGTACACCCTCTTCAACATCAACTTCTGTAATGATTCTTCTGGGTTCTGCTCCTTCGTCTGTTTCTAAACATTGCTTTTCTTGAATTTTTTCAACTATTTCGTCATGATCTAATTGATCTTTAAATTCCTCTAACTGCTCTAATTTTTCAAATTCAGAAAAAGAACGTGATTCATTAGGCAAAATTCTTTTAAATTCATTGTTGTATTTTTCTAAAGAAGCAAGATACCTCTTCTTTTTATCTTCTATTTTCTTTTTACAATTTTTGTAATGCTCTGAGAATTTCCAAAGAGTCACTGGGTCTCTGTCCTTGAAGCATCTCAAGCCCAAAAGAGGCTTTAAAACGCTTGCATCAGTACCAAATCTGTCAAGAAAATCTTCAAAAGATTTATATGGCTGTCCTTCAACAATTCTTTTTGCTGGTCCTTCTCCAATACCCTTTACATTAGAAAGCCCAAAATAAATTGTGTCTCCTTGTAAATCAAAATTTTCCTTAGACTTGTTTATATCAAGCCTTTCCATTTCTATACCGTGAATCTTAGCTTCCATCTTATATTCTTTTATTTTTTCGCTAAGAGTTTCACAACTTAAAATAGCTGCGTAAAACTCTGGGGGATAGTGTGCTTTTAAATATAAAAGCCAAGCAGAAATGTAGGTATAAGCGACGGCATGACTGTTGCGGCTTATAATAAACTTGTCAACATCTTGAGAGCCAGAAACAGCATAATTGTGCTGATCTGCTTTCATCGTTAGATTAAAAGTGTCTTGTTTCCCTAAAGATTTAACAGAGATAATCTTGCACTTTTTCATACTTTCTTTCCAAAAAAAGATCATTTTTGTTTTTGTATAACAACTTCAAAAAAGAAATTGTTTTTTCTTTGCCGCCTTGTACTCGCACTGTTTTCAAACCATTTTTACTTGTATAAACCTTAAAAACATTTTTCAATTTAGGAAGAGAAACAAGTTGTTCAACAAACTTTGGAGACATGCTGACAAAATTGCAATTTATCCCTGTTTTATAGACGCCTATACATCCATCTCCATCGATAACACCTCTCAAAAAAGAATATAAATATTTATCAGGAACTTTTTTTGTCATTTCTAAATTGTAAGTTTTATTACGAATTACACCTAAAGATTTCACTTGTTCAGCCAGTTCACGAGAATAAATTCCCAACCTTGACATGTTTTTGCTATTAGGCATTATAAGCCTTTTTGATTTACAATCAACATCAATAACTGTCACTGCTTTGCCGATTTTAGAAGCAATTCTTTCTAGCAAATATTTATCAGATTGTGTCAATTGTATGCAAATTCCTTCGTAGTTTCTATAAATATATCCGTCAGTATAAAGCAATCCTAAAATATACGCCTTATCATGATTGTTGATTTTTTTGAAATAATCGTAATCTAATAATCTTCTTTTTCTAGGAATTCTAGTAGGAATACCATTTTTAAAAAGAACATCTTCTACTGTTTTACTAGTTTTAAATCCAAATTCTTTTGCAATAAAAGAACAAGTAAAACCAGAAGAATATCTTTCAACCATTAATTTTTCTACATCTTCATTAATTTTTTTATTATGAACTTGTCTTTTTGTACATATATTGTTTTCTCTTTTTACCTTACGAAGAGTCAAAACATTTACTTTTGTTTTTTTAGAAATATCTAACAAAGACATATTATTAGAATAAGCAAAATTAACAAGCCATCTATAATATCTTTTTCTTTTTCTCTCATATTGCATAGAAGATATAATTTCTTTAACAAAAGATATATCTTTTTTAATTTCAGTTGCAATCAAATTTAAATTAGTTCCACAAAAATACAAAGCCCTAATTTTTTTGTTTTCATTATATATCATACGCTTATATATACTCATCCCATAAAATTTCTAAATCATTTTTCAATATTTCTTCTACAGTATGAAATTGTTTGTCAAAACAAAGAAATTTATGATTTTCCGTGCATCTAATTACCATTCCATTGTCTAGTTCTAATTCCAAAACTTCTTTTTGCCCAGTAGAAAAAACATCTACAACTTCATCATTTACAAGTTTTTCGTCAAGATAAGAAAGCAAAGTAATTCTACGCTTTTGCTCTGCGGCTTTTTTAAGATTTATAATTTCTTGAGTTATAGAATCTCTAACTAAAGTATCTCCTGTCAAACATTGGTTAAATCCATATTCAGACCATGCTTCAATCTGTGCCCAAAATTCTTCCAACTCCGATTCTGGCTTTCCTAAATTGATAGCTCCATTTTTAACAAATTGAGCTTTATATTTCATAAAGCCTTCTGCTTTTTTAGCAGAAATTGCTTTTCTAACTAATTCGCAATCTTTTAATGGAATTCCTCCAACAACATTTAAAATTTTCATAACCTGTTCTTGGAAAATTTGGACTCCATAAGTCTTTTCCAATATAGGTTTAATCAAAGGATGCAATTCATATTTTTCTCTTCCTTTCTTTCTCTCAATATATCTTTTGTCCATGAAAGTTTGCAATGGTCCGGGTCTATTCAAACTCGTATATGCGACTAAATCTTCAAACCTATCCACTCCGCCAGCACGAGCCATTGCCCGAACAGTTTCTTTATTAAATTGAAAGATACATTTCAAATCTCCTGCATTCGCCATTTTTAAGGATTTTTCATCATTTCTCCAACTAGGAACATCACTCCAATCTGGCTGTCCTTCTAAAGCACAAATTCCAGTTAAATTATGTCTACGCTTAACCATCTCACAACATCTTGCAATCTGCAATAAGTTGGAAATAACCAAAAGGTCAAATTTAACCAGACCCATAGGCTGTAAGTCTTTGCCGTGCAATCCTTCTACCCAAGCAGAAGCCTGTGGATCATCTTTTCTTTTAATTAAAGGAACAAAATCTCTCAACTCACAATTGGCTATAATCAAACCACCAGCATGAACTCCACTTCCTCTGTTTCTATTAATTAATCTTTTTGCAGCGTCAGCAATATCTGGATGATCGTCACAATATTTTTTCAAATCTGGGTATAATCGCATCGCTGCGTCCCAAGAAATAGCTTTCCCTTCATCATCTTTTGGCTCAATATTTTTTGTGAGTGCTTGAATTTCTTCTCTTGATTCTCCATGCACACGAACCATATCTATTAAAGCAGACTTAATACCAAAGGTTGTATAATTGCCAATATTACAAACATAATTTTCACCAAACTTTTCGGCAGCCCAAACTTCTTTTAGATAACTTCTAACAACAGGGATATAATCTGTGTCAATATCGGGATATTCCCCATACTCACACTTTGGTTCATTATCAATTTGAAAATCTTTACAAATACCCAAAAGCCAACAAACAAGAAGATTGTTTTGGTTTATTGGATATCTAACCTTTTTTTCATACAAATCAAGAAAGTATTGTTCTTTCTCTTTTGCATTAATTTCTTCCAATTCCCATTTTAATCTTTTTTGATATCTTTTGTCATCAAAAAATCCTTTTTCTTTTAATTTTTCAAAGCAGATTTCAAAAAGACTCATTGTTTCCTCAGATCAATTGTTCTTCAGCATATTTTGTATATTTTATTAAATATACTTTTTCAACTTTAACAGATTGTTCATTATACATCTCAAGAAAGAACTTGTTAGCTCTTTCTTTAATTATTTCTATTTGTTGTTGAGTTGGCTTTTTACAAAAAAAGATACCAACAGAAAAAGGAGCGGGATATTCATATGATGAATAATTTTCTTCATTTAATTCAGCAGAATTGCCGTTTTCATCAATCCCATATTTTTTATTTAGCCATACAGAACAAGGAGAGTAATCCCCGTTTTCATCCAGCTTATCCATGCAATAACCTGCGAATGGGTTGTAATTCTGAGAAAATTTTAAATCTTCATAAAAGGCGTCAGAATATTTTAAATCTACTTCGCCCTCAGAAATCATACCAGTACAATATGAGCATAACTCACAACAAAAATCTAAAGATTCTTTATTTGTATCAATAATTAAAGCATAATCTTCAGACAAAAGAACTTGATTTTCCATTTTTTTCTCCAAGGTTTCATAAAGTTTAGTAAAAACCTTAGAAATATCAATGGAGAAACGAATCGTTTTCTTTCAAAACAGCTTTCGCAAAATCAAATATGACATTTTCATTCCAATTATTTTTAGCATATTGCGAGATCAAAGAAACAAATTGAATATTTCCTTTAATATAACCTTTAGAAGAATCAATTCTATCTAAACTAGCTCTGTCAGGTGTTTTTTCTAAACGATTGGTATAAGAAGACATATTTTTCAAAGGCCATTTAGTATAAGGGCATAAACCTTTTTGAAGCTCCCATTGATCTTTTAAGTCTTGAAGAGAAATAGAAACTTCTTTTGATCTTTTTAAAATATTCCTATAATGCCAACGAAAAGGAGAAAAATTATCAACAAAAGAACCTTTTTTTAAATGATGCCACTTTTTGTTTTCTTTTGGTATATTTTTTATCGAAACAGTAGAAAAACATTTTCTAGAACAGTAAACATTTCTACCTAATCTTTTATTTCTTAAAACTTCAGAATTATTTCTTATAAATTCTTTACCACAAATGCAACAATAAACTTTCATAGATAATGGAGTAGGTTGGAAAAAATCATGGAGTAGAAAAAAAAAAAAAAAAAGAAGTAGATCAAATTGACCTACTTCTTTAGTGGAGTTGAGGGGAGTCGACTTTTCCCCACACTAATTTCTTAGTGAATGGACTATATTTTCGCCATATTCTTGCGAAGTTAGGCGTTGGACGCTCTAGCTGGTTATTAAGAGGACTAGACCTCTCCAGTAGTCTCTACACCTTCCTATGATGTATCACAGGCTTGGCTCGGTATTGCCCACATCTTTACATGTTTGGGTTTCACCGAATTCATCCAATTGTAATCTATAACCTTTCGGCTATAGACGGCTCGACAAAGAACCCCTGTCTTCAAGATGAAACAAAGAAGAATCTACATGTTTATTCCATTGATTTGAGTTGCCTCATTTCAGATTTAAAACCACAATGAAAAAAGGTTTTTTATCCTATCGATTTAAAATTTATTTTCTAACTAATCGAAAATTAGAAAACTAGCAACCTTCTTCTACGAGTTTAAACACAAGATTGCAAGGTGTTTTAAACTCGGCGGTTAAGCAGCGATTGCGACTGCGGGAGCAGCAGCAAACTTAACAACTTTGCCAGTTATGGCTTGATCGAATTGTTGAGCAGCCTTTCGATCAACTGCTACATGCATCGTTCTCCATCACTATCCTGAATCGAAACCAGTACAACCCCGATTCAAGTTATGTATTCATTATACTA
>RXKI01000143.1:4646-10744 GCA_003962895.1 Neisseriaceae bacterium | reverse complement strand
CTATTTTGATACCTTGTTAGATATTCATCTTTGCAATCTAAATTAGGATAGATTAAAGTAAATGGGATGTTGGCCTCTACTAAGGCATCTCTAACTATTTTATGACTACTGACAAAAATTATATCTGCTTTATTTAAATGATTTTTAATGTGTTGTATATAATTATTTGGAAAATCTTTTTTATCGAATAAACTGCTATCAGAATCTAAAATGATTTGTTCTGTAGCATGTTGTTTATAGTAAGTAGATTTACCCGTACCAGGAAAGGCAGCTATGACTTTGGCCTGATGTTTTTTCTTGTTATTAAAATTTTCGAAGGTTTTATATTGCATGTATTATATATTATTACAATTTTTCTGCATATTCTTGTACCAATCTATTTTTACAGTCTTCTAGACTCTCCAGGTCTTTATATAGATCTAATATTTTTTGTTTATCTTGGTCTTCTGTCCATAAAGGATTAGTTTTGGTCCATTTGAAATTGTCAACATTTAAATAGCCTTGAACATTAGATGTTTTGAAATTTAAAACAACACCACTTGTAATATGATATGGATTTATAGGTGATTCTAAATGTATATCTTTTTTATTGATTTTTTTGATAATCTTTTTTTGATTCACCAAAATCGATAAAAAAATGGATTTCACCTGTTATTTTATTCAAATATATGTTATTAGCTTTTTTAATGTCATCAAAATCATCAGTGACAAAAATACCATCATACATATATCTTTCTTTATACATTTTTTGAATTTGTTTTTTTATTACTTGGCCAAAACTAAATATTTCAGCTTTATTATCTTTAAGAATATAACATACATATTTTTTAAATTTTTGAGGACTTATTCCAAGTGCTGTTTGAAGATTATATTCTAAATTATATTCTAAACATGATCCTTTTAAATTATGTATATTTGGCAAAAATTGAATCTGATATTCTTTTATTTGGCCTTCTGAAGGTGTTTCTAGTTTAAACATGTTTATAATATACATAAAAATTATTCAACTTCTTTTAAAGCATAAGAAATTTTATTACCTTCTTTAGTAGTTAAAGAAAATCTAGGATCTTTGGCCAAATAGATGCCAAGATTTGTAGAAAATGTAGATACTTTATAATCAATACAATAATTTGGTGTATCTAATCTACTGTTTAAAAAATCTACCAATTCTACAACAGTATAACTAGTCTTGTCTACCTTTAATAAATTATAAACGTATTCTATGTCATATTTAAGTCTATTTGGTGAAGGTTTAAATATTTTACTACATATTGTATTAGAATTGTCTTTTTTAATAGGCCTCTGAATAACTGTTTGTTTAGAATGTTTTATTTCTAAATCTAAGATATATCTGTCTAATTTTTGAATTTTATCTTTAATATTACGTAATTGAGATTGTAATAGCTGTTGTTGTTCTAATAAATCTGCTTTCTCTTTTAAAGAGGCCTTTCTTAAATCTATTAATAATTGAGGATTAGTTTGCATATTTGTTAAAAATTAAACATTAATATAACATAAAAATATTATATTTGTATTAATAATCAAAAATATGCAAATAGAATATTACGGTACTTTATTAGATCAAGCTGGCCATGGTTTTTACACTTTAGAAACTGATTTTCATAGAAATCCTACTAGACTACATCAACTACCATTTAATCCTGAAGGATTACCATATTGTAATAGAATTAACAATTTTATAGACGGAACTGTTAAAACCTATCATGCTTTTGGTTTTACTATTTGTGCTATAGCTGGTAGTCCATATGATAAAAGACCTGATAGTAAATCTATATTTTTTGTTGAAGCTGAAATAGATATGTCTCAATTCATCACAGAGTTAAAATCAAATCTGGTTGTTCAGAAAATACTTAATAAAATGCCTTTTGAAATCTTATGGTGATTAATAAAAATAACATCTTTAAAGTTGGCCAAAAAGTTTATTTCAAAGACGAAAAACTAGCATATAATGTTATGGCCTTATCAAATAGATATGCTATTGTTTCTAGAAAATTACACAGACGTGTAGATGCGCCTTTATTACATCACAGAGTTGCTATGGCTACTTATGTTAATTTTACAGAAGCTTTTATAGCCAATAAACATAATCCGGTTTATTCTTTAATAGATTTTCAAGAAAATAGTAGATCCTCAGACAATTTAGTATTTTCTATGTATGACTATTTTCAAGCAAGTGATTGTCAGAAGGCCATTAAAGACTTAGAATCTGGAGAATTAATGTTATCAGATAGGAATAAAATAGCATTGGCTATTGATGTAGAAAAACTTTAAATTAATAGTAATATGTTAAATAAAAATATTATAAATAATAAGTTTATTCCAAGGAACATAGAACAAAGGATTAAAGATTTAAAAGTTATTAAGGCTAAAGAATTACAAGATTATAATATTTTTCTTGAAGAATTTTCTTATAATTTATCTTTGATAAAAGATAAAGTTTCTGATTATCCTAATTTAATTAATCCTCAAGAACAATTGTTCATTAAATTAATTAAAGATACTAAAATTGAATTAGATCAAAAAAAATACCCTTTTAAAATATGTTTATTACAAAACGATAAATGGATGTTCCATTATGATTGGAAAAATGATGTTTTTAGATATAATAATGATAGTGTATTTTCATCTTTTAATACTAAATTTAGTATCCAACATAATGATTTTAAAAGATTTATTTCATTTATGCTTGAAAAACACTTCAAATTCAAACCTTTTAAAATTCTTAATATTTATTGGAATTTACCAATAAATAATCTTTTTAATAAATAATTCTTTATCTTAAATATTCATTTTCCATATGAAAAAATAATTAATAAGTCTCTTCAGGATCTAAAACTCTACCAGTATTAGCTATAATTTTAGCCCACACACCTTGATCATCTATCTTAGTAACTTCATAATCAATATAACCAATACCTGGTGCTCCATAATGGTGTCTAACTTTTTGGCCTACTTTATACTTATTATTTAAATTAATATATTCATAAGTATAAAAAGGTTTATCATTATCATCTAACACCTCATCAACCTTTTTTATGCCTTCTTTTTGCATAAAATTACCCCAAGTTTGTTTATTCTCATAATCATTACCAGTGCTAAATGTTTTATGTACAATTAAGCTGTTTTCTGAACTTATGCTGGCCTTCTCTAAAAGGAATTTTTCAAATGTTGTTATCATAAACTTATATATCTCCATCCAAATTTAATATTACACTTTTTATATAAAGAAATAATAGTTATTTTTATAGAAATTTTAAAAATTATGGAAAATAACACAACCTTACTAACTACTAATACTAACATACCTGCAGTATTAGAAACTATAGACAAAGCCTTAAATTCAATGAGCCATATCACTGGTTCTGATTATGTTACAGGAGGTAACATCGGAGGTTTTTCCAAAAATCTAAAAGAAGAAACAGATTTAAATGTGTTAATCAAAATGGCCGCCTCTATCATTTCTAGGGATAAGGCCTATAACGATGCTGCTCAAATTCTACAATTACCACAATATCCACAATTTAAAGTCAATGGTAATCACAAAGATGAATGGTTAAAAGACATTCAATTGAGAATTGCTATCATCACCAACGATGATAAAATCAAAAAATTACAAGAATTCAAAGATAAAGCTACACAATTTTTAAGCGAAGAAGATCAAAAGGCCATCCTATTCAAAGAAATGGGAGATTTTTTAAATACTTTAAAAAGTTAAAAGTGTACACTATAGAAGATCTAGCCAATGGTCGGTGTATTTGTGTAAATGATAATACTAACACATTAGAACAATTAAAAGCTGTGATAAAAGTAGCTTTTCCTTTTGATATGTGTAATTTAAGTGGTAAATGTGATTATTATTTAAAACATAAAAAAGATGGTTATTGGGTTGGTGTTATAGAAAAAAATCTTATTATTGATCTCCCAAAACAGCGTACAATAGATTTTTATAATCAAATATCCCAGCAAAAAACAGATTTATTCCAAATATATTAAAAAATGGTAATTTTTAAAGATATTATTAATAAAATACATCAAAGAAAATTAATAATCGATATCAGACAAAGTTCTCCTGATGAGATATTAGAATCAAAAATTCTACAATATATTTGGCCTCGTGATATGTATAGTTGCGCTTTAGTTGATTATAAACATCCTTTAAATAGTTCTACATTAAAAAAATTTTTAGATGAGTTAAAAAATAGTAATTATATAAAAACTGTAATTAGTAATAAAAATATGTTGTATGCTGCTTTCATCAACAATAATTCTCTTCACCTAGATGTTATAGATATGAAAGAATTGATTTCTTTATATAAACAACATCAAAACATCGACTCTTTTAATACTATTCCTACAACAGAATTATTTCCAATCTATTAAAACATGTCACAAGATTTAAATAGCATCATTCAAAAAATACAATTTGGAGTATTAGTAATAGATCTCAAAGACAGCAATCTTGAAAATATAATCCAGTCTAGAGTTTTATTGAAAATATGGCCTAAAGATAATTGGTTA
Source organism: Neisseriaceae bacterium (assembly GCA_003962895.1). Classification (GTDB taxonomy): domain Bacteria; phylum Pseudomonadota; class Gammaproteobacteria; order Burkholderiales; family UBA11063; genus Aquella. The sequence goes on along the minus strand of RXKI01000143.1, from coordinate 6,205 downwards.
ATAGATTTTCACCTATATGATGAATATAATGTAGATGTGTTTCAAGAAGAATCTGAAAAAGGTTCTTATATAAGAAGTATAAATTCATGTACAGATCTCTGTGAGTTTACTAGTAATCCCAAGAAAATTGAAAATATACATATCAACCAATTGATAAAATTAAATAAACAAGACATAGAATTATTTCCAATTTATTAAAAGTATATGAAATTTGAAACATTTGATGAAATTATAACAGCCATAAAAAACAATAAAGCTGTTATCAACATTACCAATATTCCATGTTTATTGATATATGATGCTATAATAAAACATATATGGCCAAACGATAGAAAACCATATATTAGTATAAATGAGCATAATTATATTAAAGTATCTAATCTTAATCCTGATAAATATATTTTAACTAAATTATATGATGGTAAAAGACATAAGATAAACATGAATTATTTATATTTTTTATATCAAGATGAATTAAAGAAAAATTCAGAATTATTCCCAATCTATTAAAGATGCAAGAAGTATTAAATAATTACATACAAAAAATAAAAGATGCAACATTAGGAATATGCCTGAAAGATTCTAGTACTGAAGAAATTATCCAATCTGAAATTTTATTAAAAATATGGCCTAAAGATGATTGGATGAAGCTATTATATAGTTATGAAAAAGAATCTATACGTATTTTAAATTATAATATTAAAAATGATAACATTATGGTAAGTTATAACAATTCACATTTTACATTTAGAAATCATTATTATAATATTAATAAAGTAAGCATCAATTATTTAATAGAATTAAATAAACATAAAACAGAATTATTTCCAATTTATTAAAAAGTTATGGACAATAAATTAAAAGACTATATCAAAGATATTCAAGAAGGTAAACTAAGTATAGATCTTAAAGACAGTAATAGTGAAGAAATCATCCAATCAGGTATTCTATTAAAAATATGGCCACATGATAGTTGGTTATTATATTTAGTTAGTGTGGATTCAGAATTAAAATTCTTTCAAGTAAAAATTAAAAAAGGTTATTATATGAAAAATAGTATACATAATAATCTTTTATGTTGTTTTAGTGAATTTAATAGCGGTAATAGTATACATATCAATGAATTGATAAAATTACTCTTAACTCCTAAAACTGAACTATTCCCAATCTATTAAATTTGATCTCAGAAACAAAATATTTTACAGATCTCAAACTATTAACACAAAAATTAGAATCTTATCACATTAAATTTGATTGTATCGTTGCTTTAAAAAGAAGTGGTTTTATTCCTGGTTGTGTCATTTCCAATTACCTTGTCATTCCAGTCTTTATACCTTCTGAAATAAAAAATATTCCAAATAAAATGCAAAACGTTTTGGTCATAGATGATAAAATATGCACCGGTAAATCCATAGAAAAGGTAAAGAAACGTCTTACTAATGCTTATAAAAAATCTACTACATGTTGTATGTACGTTGAAAAAAATACCAAACCTGATATTTGGATAGAAGAAACACACCGATCTGTTACCATGTGGTACGAAAAGCCCAAAAGAAGCT
>RXKI01000143.1:4332-4510 GCA_003962895.1 Neisseriaceae bacterium | reverse complement strand
AGTAGTGTTATCATCCATAACGACAACAACTTCTAAAACATTTGGTAAATTTTGCTCCCACCATTTACAACATTCTTTCACATGTTTTGTAATAGGATCTACCATGTTTTCAAGTTCTTGCCTTTTGGCCCTAAACTCTTTTCTAAAGACCATATCATTGAGAATCAATTGTTTTAAT
>RXKI01000143.1:0-4282 GCA_003962895.1 Neisseriaceae bacterium | reverse complement strand
ATTTTATGTTGATATAAAATGTATTTTTTAAACACTATTCGTAAGTATTTTTTAAAATAATCTCTCCACCAATCAAAAATAATGTGTATATTTACAACATGCAAAAATATTCTTTTAAAAATACCCAAATTTTAAAGCAAATAGATTGGTCTAAAGAAATTGTTGATTCTAATGTTTCTAAACTATCAAACAAAGAATTGGGTCTAATAGCCTATAAGACCAGATTAAGATTTAATATAGCTTACGATTATCTTAAAAAAGAATTTAAATCAAATGAAAAAAGAACTCAAGCAAATACTTTAAGAACTCTACAATACTTTTATGCTTTACATATTTACTACCAAACAGTCTATAACAACAAAAGCATAGATGTTAGTCAATTAACGACCGAAATGCAATATTTAATGACTACTTACTCAGATTTAGAAATATCAACATTGCCTATTAAAGAAATTAAAACCATCCAAAACATCTTTGATGACACTATAGATAAACATTTAACAGAAGAAAAAGAAAAATACGCCGATGGTGGCTTCCAAGAAATGCAAAATATGTTTAAAGAGTGTCATTTAGAAGTAACTAAACCAACTGATATAAGACCGTATGATGATAGAGACCATGCGGCCATTCTACATGATGGTGTAGAATATATCTTCTATTTAATGAAATCTTCAAAAATGTTTGGACTCAGAAATATCAACACAGTCAAACAAAATATACATGATTATCAACAAACTGTTAAACGTTATCATCCTATCATAAAAAACATCTATGAATTTATAAAAAATAAATATCAAAAACCAATTTATGCTATGCCTGGAGGTGGTATACAACACCAAATTTTCTTTGGTGATAACAATGGTTATATAACATGTTTGTATCTAGATTTAAAATCTTCAACACAAAATCAAGAAATATACTCTTTAGTTGGTCAAAATAATAAAGCTGATAAGTTATTAAAAGACATGCAGATAGAAAATTTCAATTTTGTAACATATACATCTATTTATGGTAAATTATAATATATTAATTATAGGCCCTAAATATGGGAGAATACCTAAATATACATTTGAATACATTAATTCACACCAATATTTTAAAGATTAAATATTTGTTCGTAAATTTCTCTCCAAATTAAAAAATAAAGTGTAAATTTACAGCATGACAACTTCCAAAAAACTCTTCAGAATTAAAAACTCCGATTATCCTACTGGTTTACCTGGCCACATATTACCCCAAATTGGCTCTACCCAAAGAGTAAAAGGCCAAGACCTAATAGTCATAGAACAATATTGGAGTAAAACTTTCTACGGCCCTGACAACATGTACTCTGCCTGGACCTCAGGCGTACAATTATCAAATGGGAAATATTACCATTGTGGCCCAATAGGTTTATCTGATAAGCCAATTAAAATAACCTGGTTAACAGCCATTCCAGAGGCCCACCAAGCATATATTGTAAGAGTTGACATTTGTCAACAAATTGTAGATAAATTATGTTATGCCCAAGGCATTAAAACACACTGGGTAACATCTAATCTGTTACAAAATTATAATTTGGCAGAATTACAAGACATCTTAAACAGTAACTTAACAACAGCATTTAAAGAGGCCTTACTGTTGTGTAGTAGTGAATTTACAAAAACATTAGATTATACATCTTGACCATTAAGGTATTTTCTTAAAGGCCTTCCAATAATTAAAAAATTATTATATTTATAATCTCAATATTTTCATTTAAAATTTATGACTGGAATATTATCAGTATCAGACAACGAAATACCACAAGTTATCACAAATAAATGTGTATTTAATTTAAATAATTGTAAACTAACAAAGCATGCAAACGGTAATTATAATTTCAATATGTCATTAGATGGTAAATACACTGCTTATAAAGAAGGAGATATAGTTAGCGGCATGTTATCTAAAGACAAAACCTTTATTGCTTGGTCTTTGGTATCATAAAAACTCTAATTGCCAAAAAATCTATAAAATAATATGAAAAGTACTAAAACACAAGAACAGATTCTTAGAGATGGTTTCGGATTATTTACAAATGGCTAAATCCCAAACGATATTTTCAATAATTATATAACTGGCAAAGATACATTTGAACTACAATGCTGGATTGTAAACAATCTACGAGGTGAAATATCAGATTGGGCCACCGGCATAGGTATCATAGATGCTGTTAAACTACTCTATAAATCTGCTCTAGAAAATGGAAATCTTTCAACCAAAGAATAAATTTTTTACATCCTCTAACACACTTTAAAATCATAACTCCCTGTTAAAATTAATTAACTGGTAAGGCCTGTTCCTGAAGCACCAAAACTTGTAACTCTTCATCACTTAAGCCCAAATTGTAATCGTTACACAAGTAATTCTTCCTACCACCCAAAGTTTTCTTATAACCAACATAATTATGTATATTAGGATATATGGTCAATACACCAGGAGCAGTTAATACAGCCACAAATTGTGGATTATAAATGTCTGATACCATCGAAGTCTGATAAGCACACATTTTAACTACATAATTTGGATGCAAACCTTTTATATAGGCCATTCTGAGCATATTAAGATTACTATACGGAGAATTATTAACATCCAAGTCTAACACAGGTTCTTCTTTAAGCTTCTTAACTTTAGTATCAATATCAAGGTTATAATAACTGGCAACACTTCTAAAATTATAAACCTCTACTTGTGACCTCTTATAAACAGCATCCTCCAAAAATAAGGCCTGGTGATCTAACAATATTGCTAAAATGTTCTTAGGAGCCCGATATTTTTTTATTAACAACTCAATCTGTTCTAAAGTCAAACCTTTCTTATGGGTCAATCTGGCTTCTTCAGCTTGCTGTAAAATATAAACAGACGTATAGTAATAATTCATCCTGGTCTCATAACTCAAATAAACTGCATCATAAGTGGCCCAAGGAAATAAATGTCTGGCCAAATGAATCAATTCCTGAGAAATATTAAAAATCTCACCACAGTTTATACGTTTAGCCAATTCAAATAAGGCCCTTTCTTGGTTTTTCAAATATATTTTTTGAATATTTTCATCAATTACATTAGCACATAATATTTTGGCCCTATCAAGCTTTTCTTTAAACTCTTGCTGTTTCATTAAATTAGTATATTAACAAATATTTCAATGTTTTAATGTTACTTAAAAAATATTGTTTGTAACTTATAACTATTTTTCTCTCCAAATGAAAAATAATCATTACTTTTACACCATAATTAATCCCAAAAGTTAAATTATTAAGGCCTAATATTATGACAAACATAATTAAAACACAAATTCATATCTCAAATATTAAAATAGGTGATACTATTGAACACCAAGGTTCTTTAGTTACAGTAAATAAAAATGATATTTCAAAAGGTTTCTGTGACATTACATTTAGAGGCGATGCTTCAAAAAAATATCTTACCAAAATAACCTTCAAAGTTCCTACCAATTTAGGAATTGTATTAAGATAATACATTTTTCTTAAAAATAGTTTTTTATTAGTAATATAAAACACATATCAAAAAGAATAATTTTTAACCATAAAAAATAACATTAAAAATTTCTGTCCAGACAAAACCATCCATTTTTCCTAATAAATATACCTTTTTACACTATCTGACATACTTTTACCAACTTCATCACTTTCTCCTAGAAGAAAAACTCATCTTCAAAAATCATTAAAGTCTACAAATTTTAATTAAAAGGCCTTCATATTACATTGTCATTAAAACCATCCTAAATAAAAATAACAATGGCCATCAGAATTAAAAAAAAAATTAGATTATTAACCAATAATTTATAACATGGAATTTTCTGTCCGGACAAAACTATCCATTTTTCTTAATCAATATGCCTTTTTACACTATCTGACACACTTTTAACCTATTCATCACTTCCTCCTAAGAGAAAAATATAAACTAAAACACCGGCATCTCCTCCTCACCTGTCGTATCAATATCATGCGGATCCTTCTTCTTCAATCCTTTCCCAGGCCCAAAGAAATCATCCTCATTCACATCCTCGTCATCTTCTGCTTTCAACTTAGCAGCCTCTATTTTAGCTTGTTCTGCTGCAAGCTTCTTAGCCTTCTTAGCTTGCATCACCTCCTTATAATTCCCCAAGGCCATTCCCCAACCCTGTTCCTGATATTCTATGTCAGCATCCAATGGCTCCCAATCATCAGCCTGATAAATATTAAACTTCAGGCCCAAAGCCTGCATCACCTTTAAAATAGTTGTCATGTTAGAATTGTGT
>RXKI01000096.1:10675-10752 GCA_003962895.1 Neisseriaceae bacterium | reverse complement strand
TGTAGGTAAACGTAAACTTGCCAAAATAAAACAAAAATAGTTAATGTGAGGGAGGTTATTTAACCTCCTTTTTATTT
>RXKI01000096.1:0-10568 GCA_003962895.1 Neisseriaceae bacterium | reverse complement strand
AAGATACACGTAATAGTCAGAAATTACTGTCGTATCACAGTATAAAAGCAAAGAAATTAGTTGCACTACATGAGCATAATGAAAATGACATTGCGCAAAAAGTTGTTGAGTGGCTTGATGATGATTTGAATATTGTGCAAGTTAGTGATGCTGGTACTCCTGGCATTTCAGACCCTGGCGCTAGACTATGTAAGGTGCTATTTGAAAATGGTAAAGTTGCCACTCCATTACCTGGAGCTTGCGCGTATATTTCTTTATTATCAGTTAGCGGAGTATTGAGTAATGAGCATTTATTTATTGGTTTTTTGCCAAGTAAATCGTCTCATAGAATAAAAGAGCTTGAGCGATATCAAGATAATCAATGTCCAGTGATTTTCTATGAATCACCACATCGGATTGTAGATTGTATTAAAGATATAGTTAAGGTTTGTGGTGATGAACGTGAACTAGTGGTTGGTCGAGAAATGACTAAGATGTTTGAAACCATTAAGCGAGACAATGCAGTAAATATTCTACAATTTATTGAAAGTGATGCTAATCAGCAAAAAGGTGAGTTTGTTATTATCTTGTTACCTAAAGTTGAAGATAAAGATGTCACAAATGAACTATCAATTAAACATAAAGAAATCATTCAATTATTAGCTAAAGAGTTACCACCTAAAAAGGCTGCACAAATTGCAGCGCAAGTTTTAGATTTAGATAAACAAACAATATATGACTATATTGTGTCAACAAAAAAATAATATATTTTTGCGATGCAATAAATTAGTGATTAATCTATTGTGGTTATTATTGTGGCTATGCTAAAATAGTCAAATTATTGTTTGTGGCAATATTATTAATATTTCATTTGAGAGGCTAGAATGGATCAAAAAGCTCGTCCAGTTTATTTAGATCTGCCAAAACTTGCATCAAAAATGTCAATTACAGCCAAAATTTCTATTTTACATAGAATTTCTGGTGTGTTGATGTTCTTAGCAATCCCGTTGGCATTACATTTTTTACATATGTCTTTGACAAATCCTGAGTTTTATGCTCTTTGTAGTTGTGTTATATCACAATATGTATCAAAAGCTATTGCATTAGTGCTTGTTTGGGCGGTTATGCACCATATGTGTGCAGGTGTGCGCTTCTTGTTCTTGGATGTTGAAGTAGGTATTCAAAAACCAACTGCGCAATTAACTGCAAAGATTGTTTTGGTAGTTAGTTTATTATTAACTGCTGCGATTGGAGTAATGATATGGTAAAACTACGTAAAGGATTAAGCGCAGGTCACGGATTTAACGCATGGTTGCAACAACGTGTGACTGCTGTTGTGATGTTATTATCGATTATCTTGTTTGTTGGGTTATTTGCCTTAGCTGGTAAAGTTATTAATTCAGATATTACTAGCTGGCAGCAATATTTTAGCTATACGATAGTGAGAGTTGTGGCACAAATTACAGTACTAGCGGTTATTTTACACGCTTGGATTGGTGTTCGCGATATCGTGATGGATTATGTTAAATGTATGTATGGTCGAGTTATATTATACACACTAATTATCTTATGGTTATTAGGTTCGACTATATACTCTTTTTATGTTTTATGGTAACAGCTTTTAGCTGAGAATTGAATAAGGTTTAGAAAATCATGAGTTTACCGATATTAAAATTTGATGCAGTTGTTGTAGGTGGTGGTGGAGCTGGTCTTCGCGCTGCATTGCAACTTTCTGAAGCTGGTGTAAAAACAGTTGTGTTATCAAAAGTATTCCCGACACGTTCGCATACTGCTGCTGCTCAAGGTGGAATTTCAGCTTCATTTGGAAATTCTGAAGAAGATAACTGGCATTGGCATATGTATGACACTGTAAAAGGTGCTGACTGGTTAGGTGACCAAGATGCTATTGAATTTATGTGTAAGCAAGCAACTGATGCCGTAGCTGAATTAGAACATTATGGTATGCCATTTGATCGTTTAGAAAATGGTAAAATTTATCAACGTCCATTCGGTGGGCACATGGCTGAATTTGGTAAAAAGCCAGTTCGTCGTGCTTGTGCTGTAGCTGATCGTACTGGTCATGCAATGCTTCATGCGTTATATCAACGTAATGTGAAAGCTCAAACGCATTTCTTTGTTGAGTGGATGGCATTAGATATCATTCGTAATGCGAATGGTGATGTGGTTGGTGTAACGGCTCTTGAAATGGAAACTGGTCAAGTTTATATCATTCATGCTAAAGCTGTATTGTTTGCTACTGGTGGCTCTGGACGTATATACCAAGCATCAACTAATGCATTTATCAATACTGGTGATGGTGTTGGTATGGCTTTACGTGCGGGTTTACCTGTGGAAGATATTGAATTCTGGCAATTCCACCCAACTGGTTTGGCTGGTGCTGGTGTGCTTATCACTGAAGGTGTTCGCGGTGAGGGTGGTTACTTATTAAATGCTAATGGTGAGCGCTTCATGGAGCGTTATGCACCTACAGCTAAAGATTTGGCATCTCGTGACGTAGTATCACGTGCAATGCAAGTTGAGATTAATGAAGGTCGCGGTTGTGGTACAAATAAAGATCACGTATTATTAAAGTTAGATCATTTGGGTGCTGAAGTAATTGACCAACGTTTACCTGGTATTCGTGAGATTTCTATTCAGTTCTTGGGTATTGATCCAGTTAAACAACCTATTCCTGTAGTACCAACTTGTCATTATATGATGGGTGGTATTCCAACAAACTACAAAGGCGAAGTACTTGATGGAGTAGATGAAAAAGTTGTAAGCGGATTCTATGCTGCTGGTGAATGTGCTTGTGCATCTGTGCATGGTGCTAATCGTCTAGGTACAAATTCATTACTTGACTTAGTGGTATTTGGTAAATCAGCTGGTAATAGCGTGATTGATTTTGTCAAAGCTACTCCTGAACATAAAGAATTACCAGAAAATGCTGGAGCTTATAGCTTAGAGCGCATTGCTAAATTAGAATCAACAACTGGTGAGAAAGTAGCTGATGTTCGTCGCGATATGCAAATTTGTATGCAACAACATGCCTCAGTATTCCGCACGCAAAAAGCACTTGATGAAGGTGTAGTTAAAATGCGTGAAATTTATGAGCGTGCTAAAAATGTAGTTATCGAAGATAAATCTAAAGTATTTAATACTGCTCGTGTAGAAGCATTAGAATTTTTAAATACAGTAGAAGTTGCACTAGCAACAATGATAGCTGCAAGTGTACGTACAGAATCTCGTGGTGCTCATGCTCGTGAAGATTATCCAGATCGTAATGATGAAAAATGGATGAAACATACATTGTATTACCGTGACGGTCAACGTCTTGAATACAAAGAAGTTCATACTAAACCGTTGACAGTGGATTATATCCCACCTGCAAAACGCGTTTATTAATATAGCGAATAACAAGGAAATTATTTATGACAAAAAAAGTTAAATTTTCAATATATCGTTATAATCCAGAGAAAGATGCTAAGCCATATTTTCAAGATTATGAAGTAGAAGTTGGCGATCACGATAAAAAATTGCTTAATGCATTAGTAAAAATTAAAGATGATAACGATGAATCATTATCATTCCGCCGTTCATGCCGTGAAGGTGTATGTGGTTCTGATGCAATGAATATTAATGGTCGTAATGGTCTTGCATGTCTTACTGACATAGCAGACTTGAAGCAACCAATTACATTAGCACCAATTCCTGGTTTACCAGTAATTCGTGATTTGATTGTGGACATGACGCAGTTTTTCCACCAATATCATTCGATTAAACCATATGTAATTGATGATAGACCCATGCCTGAGCATGAGCGTTTACAATCTCCTGAAGAGCGTAAAGAGCTTGATGGCGTGATTGAGTGTATTCTGTGTGCATGTTGTTCGACAGCTTGTCCGTCTTTTTGGTGGAATCCAGATAAGTTTTTAGGACCTGCTGCATTGTTACATGCATACCGTTTCTTAGCGGATAGTCGTGATCAAGCAACTAATGAGCGTTTGGATAATTTAAATGACCCATACCGGTTATTCCGTTGCCATACAATTATGAACTGTGTGGATGTATGTCCTAAGCATTTGAATCCTACGCGTGCAATTAGTCGTATTAAAGAGACTATGCTTGCGAGAAATGTATAATTAACTAACTTATTTTTAGATTGTACGTCTTGATTCGCGTGTAGCCTATAATTTGTAGGCGTTCGTGCTCATTGCATAGTTCAATCTAATCTAATCTAAGTTAACAATAGAAAATTATTGCGAAGTTTATTGATTATGTAAACTTTGCTTTTTACTTGAATAACATAACAATGAATTACGTAGAATTAGAAAAGCTTAAGTGGCGTTCACGTCGCTCAATGCTTGAGTTAGATTTGTATTTTAGCCGTTTTATCAATGATGGTTATTTTGCGAAATTAACTCATGAGGAATTGGAAAGTTATCAATACTTACTCACGTTAGATGATGGTGATTTATTATTATTGTTTCAAGGCAAAGAAGTGTTAGCAGATAGCAAGTTACAAAAACTGGTTGATGCTATTATTAAATGTAAATTATTAGAAGGAACAGCCGAATGAGTGAAGCACAAAAAACTGTAAAAGTTGATTTTGGGAATGGTAGTGTAACTGAGTTTCCAATATATAAAGCATCAATCGGACAAGATGTTGTAGATTTTCGTACTTTTGGTAAATCAGGTATGTGGAGTTATGATCCTGCATTTTTAGCAACTGCTGCTTGTGAATCAAAAATTACTTATATTGATGGTGAAAAAGGGAAATTATCTTACCGTGGTTACCCAATTGAGCAATTAGCTGAAAACTCTACTCATTTAGAAGGCGCATATTTATTACTTAATGGTGAATTACCAAATGCTGCGCAATTAAAAGATTTTGTTGGTTTTATGGCTGAACATGGTGCTGCTTGTCATAATTTACCTGGTTTATTTGCTGGTTTCCAAAGAGATGCACAACCAATGGCTATGCTTGGTGCTGCTGTTAATGCTGTATCAGCTTATCACCCTGAATTTTTCGTTTGTAAAGATGACGCTACACGTGAATTAGCGATTAAAAAACTTATTGCTAAAATGCCTGCTATGGTTGCAATGTGTTACCGTCATAATCAAAATTTACCATTTGTAGCACCTAAACAAGGTTTAGATTATGCTTCAAATTTCTTACACATGACTTTTGCTAAAGATGATAACTACAAAGTAGATCCAGTTATTGCTAAAGCATTTGATCGTATTTTATTATTACATGCTGATCATGAACAAAATGCATCTACGTCAACTGTACGTTTAGCAGGTAGCTCTGGTACTCATCCATATGCTGCGATTGCTGCTGGTGTTAATTGCCTATGGGGTCCTTCTCATGGTGGTGCTAATGAGGCGGTATTAAAAATGCTTGCTGAAATTGGTGATGTATCAAAAGTTGATGAATTTATGCAAGGTGTTAAAGATAAGAAATACCGTTTAATGGGCTTTGGTCACCGTGTATATAAAAACATGGATCCACGCGCAAACATTATGCGTAGAACTTGCTATGAAGTATTAGATGCATTAGGTAAACATGATGATCCTATTTTCAAACTAGCAATGAAATTAGAGAAAATTGCTTTAGAAGATACATATTTCATTGAGAAAAAATTATATCCAAACGTGGATTTCTACTCTGGTATTATTTTACGTGCAATTGGTCTTCCAAATGAAATGTTCACAACAATATTCGCATTAGCGCGTACTGTTGGTTGGTTATCTCAATGGCAAGAAATGATTGTAGATCCTGATTTCAAAATTGGACGTCCTCGTCAGTTATATACAGGTTATGCATCACGCGATTACGTTGCAATCGATAAAAGATAATTTGGTTTTTTGAGTTAAATAAGCAAACTGTATTGGTTTGCTTATTTTTTTGTTAATGTAACTTTTGGGGATAAAGTTCATGAGTCAGGAAAAATTTTTCCGTAAACCTTTTTTTGTTCTGTGCTTTTTAGAGTTTTTTGAGCGCTTTGGTTATTATGGTTTTAACTATATTTCAATTTATTTTTATATCTCTAATTTAGGTTTTAGTGAAGCTGAAGCCACTACATTGATGGGTGGATTTGCGGCCTTGACTTATGTTTTCAATGCTGTTGGTGGTTATGTTGCTGATAATGTTTTAGGTATTAAACGTACTATGTTTAGTGGGGCAACATTATTATGTGCTGGTTATGCAACATTAGCAATTGGTTCACCAATTAGTCATTCTTTTGTTTATGCAGCATTAACGATGATTATCTTGGGTTCATGCTTGTTTAAACCTGCGCCAACTAATTTGATTGCTTCAATTTATGGGCATGATAAAAAGCAGCTTGATTCGACTTATACGTTATTTTATATGTCAATTAACATGGGCTCATTCTGCTCATCATTATTATTACCAGTAATTGCTAAAAATATGGGCTATACATACGCATTATTGTTATGTTCAGTTGGTTTATTATCAGGTATGATTTACAATGTAATTAACTATGGTAGCATCAGAAATATTGATAATAAAGTCGGTCATGAAAAAGTTAACTTCAAAAAAGTTATACCATTTGTATTCTCATTATTAGCCGGATTTATCTTTGTAATGACTATGCTACAAAATGATGAATATATCAATATATTATTAACTGTTGCGTCAGTTGTTATTTTTAGTATCTTTATTTCTCAAATCTTTATTGAAAAAGATAAAGCACAGCGTAATAAGATGATTGTTGCAATAATTTTATTATTGTACGCAGTTGTATTCTTTGTGATTTATCAACAGAAAAATACTTCATTCATGTTGTTTAATAAACACCATGTGAATCTAAACGTATTAGGTTGGGATATCAACCCACAAACAGTACCAGGTTTATTGGGTACTGCAGGTATTATTATTCTGTCACCAATTTTTGCAAAAATGTATCGCAAGCTAGGGGATAATGACTTATCTTTACCTCATAAATTTGCAGTTGGTTTAACGTTAAGTTCGTGTGCATATGGATTGCTATATGTGGTTTGCTTGACTACTGACCCATTAGGTAAAATTAGCTTTGCATGGGAAATATTATCTATTTCTGTATTCTTTGCTTCTTCTGAATTGCTAATAAGCGCACTTGGTGTATCTTTGATGGCGCAGCTAATGCCACAGAGAATGCGTGGATTTGCAATGGGGACATGGTTTATCACAAGTGCTCTTGGAATCAAACTTGGTTCATATGTTGCTTCACTTGTAGCTAATAAAAAATCAGCAGCCGTTGATGTTGCGTATACTGCAGCAGAGCAAGCAGCGAGCTTTTTGAAATATGAGCATTTATTTAGAAACATTTTCTTAACCGGATTAACAGCTGGAGTTATTGCATTTATATTTGCAAATCGCTTGAAAAAAATGATTGGTAATTAATATGAAATTAAGATTTTTTGCAGTTATATTAGGCGTATTAGCTAATTTTACGTTTGCGAGTGATTTTGAGTCACCAGTAATCCAGTATCATTGGCATAATACGGCGTGTTATTTATATGCTAATCATATAGGTATAATGTTGAAAAATAATTCAAATGCTGAGATAGGTGAACAGGCATATTTATTACATAATAATGCATGCTATTTACCTAAAGGAACTAAACCGATTACTAAATTTAAACTTACACAGTTTTATTTAGGTAAAAAAGGTCATGAATTATTTTTTGATAGTGGATCTTCACCAGATTTTCGTCAGCTTAAGATTTATGACATAAATCAACATAAGTTTGTCTTTGTTGATAAGTATGTTAATGGTTTGAGTTTTGAATCAAATAATACAGTTGAATATTGGCAAGAGGCTCCAGAGCAAAATAATCTTGCTTTATGTCAAGATAAAGAAAGTATGTTGGCTAATGGATTAACACCAATGATAGTGCAAAGAGTAGTACTTGATTTGAGTGATTATATGCAGAAAATCTATACCAAAAAGCCAAAATGTACTTATGTTCAATAGTCTGTAAGCCCAATTAAATAATTGGGCTTTTGTTATTTAATCATTATTTGAATTAAGAGATAAAGTTATGATACAACAGAAAAAATTACCATGGTTTTTGAGTTTATGGTTTTTTGTGCTTGTTGGGATGGCTGGTGGAATAATATTTGGTTTCATTGAGCCTTTATATGCTAAACAACTAAAACCAATTGTAGATAATTTCATTTTTGTTATCAAGATTTTTGTGGGTCCAATAGTATTTTTCACTGTGATTAGCGGTATTATTGGCATGGGAAGCCTGAAGCAGCTTGGTACAATTGGTGCTAAATCATTTTTATATTTTGAGGTTGTATCAACTTTAGCATTATTAATTGGTTTGGGTTTTGGTCATTTCTTGCATCCTGGTCTTGGTATGAATTTATCTGTGCAAGATATGGATGTATCACTGATAAGCAAATACACTGCGCATGAAAATGATGTGACAAGCTTTAGTAATATCATGTTATCAGCCATACCAGATAACTTATGGACACCATTTATTAAAGGTAATACGTTACAAATTTTATTTATCGCATTAGTTAGTGGGTTTATCTTATTTTATGCTGGTGCTAGACATCGTACTAAAATTATCAGTAAATTACATAGTATTCAAGTATTTTTGTTTAAACTTTTGAGCTATGTAATGTGGTTCTCACCAATAGCAGCATTTAGTGCTATGTCGTTCATGATTGGTCAATTTGGCGTAAATATAATTTGGCATATGTTTGGCTTAGTTTTGACTATGATTTCAGCGTGCTTGTTTTTTATTTTGGTTGTGCTTGGTGCTATTGCAAAACTTGCTGGTTTTAGTATTTTTCAATTTTTACGATTTATCAAAGACGAGATTATTTTAGTATTTGCAACCTCTTCAAGTGAAAGTGCTTTGGGTCCAATTATGCAAAAGCTAAAAAACAGTGGGGTAAATGAATCAGTAGTGGGGATTGTGGTACCAGCCGGTTATAGCTTTAATTTAGATGGGACTAATATTTATCTTTCTCTCGTAATTGCATTTTTATGTCAAGCATTTAACATACATCTTTCACTTGAAGAGTATGTTGTGATAATTCTAGTACTGATGGCAACAAGTAAAGGAGCTGCTGGTGTAAGTGGCTCTGGGTTTATTGTATTAGCGGGTACGCTAGCAGCAATGCATGGCAAAATCCCGGTGGTAACTATTGCAATATTACTTGGTATAGATAAAATAATGAGTGAGTTACGTAGTACAACCAATTTAGTTGGCAATAGCATGGCAGCAGTGATTGTAGCGAGTATGGAAAAATCTTTAGATAAAGATGAGTTTGCCAAAGTAATTAAGTAGTTATTCAATAATAAAATGCCAATAATTGGTTATTGGCATTTTATTAAAATGATATATTATTGGAAATAACAAGTGCTAGTTGTTAAATTACAATTAATTGCTCCAAAGTTTTCAAATAATCCATTAGTACCACCAGTTGAATTTACAATTGTTGTATAAGCAGGCATGGTATAACTAATTAACGGAGTAGTGTCAGTTATAAATTGATAATCACCATTAATTGAAGTTGCTTCAAACAATGTGTTTGAAGGGTATACATCAATGATAATGTTGAAATTATCATCATCTGTTCCCGAGCGACTATACCAATGTGCCGCTAATGGAACTTGGATAGTATTTGTACTTCCAAACGCATTTAGTTTAGCAAAGTTAATTAAAATAGCTTCAGTTGCTAATCCGACATCATCACTACCTGATACTGTATCTCCAGCCCAAGCCATAAATGTATTATTGCTGTCTAGAGCTGCTTGTGCATCATTTCCTGACATCATCCCATAATACCCAATGTTATTATAATCAAATCCATAGCCAAGGTATTCATTAGCAACTTGCTCGAATGCACCATTTCCAATAAATCCTGTTTTAATATCTAGGTCTCTGTTATTGCCTGCGCTACCAATAGTGCTAGGATTTTGCCATTGATAACGAACCCTGATAATGCCATTACTTGTATTAATATTACTTAAAGGGTATCCTACAGCTTTAATATCAATATTAAATGTTGCTGATGTATTATCAGAGTATTTTATAGTAAGTGAGTTTGTGTATTCTCCAACATTAGTATCATATAGATGCTGTTGTGAAGCTGCTTTTTGAGGCGCTGAAGTTATAGTTGGTGTGATTGTTACGTTACAAGCACCATCAACTGGCAATATTGAATCTGTGCATCTATCATTGATAATAGTATATCCAGAAGTTGGAACTAATGAAGTAATAGTTTTAGAAGTGCTATTAGTATTTAAAAAAGTTAGTGTAGTTGTACCATATACATAGTTTGTATTAATTGCAACGCCGTTAACAATTTGACCTGGTTTTGAATTGTATGCAAAATTTGTACTTCCTGTTACAACTTTGTTATTATAAGTGTACTGATATGATAACGTATAGTTATATTGACCTGTTTTAACTGGTTTTAACAAAAAGTTAGTGTTACAATTATTTCTGGCAGTAGCTAAATTTACATTAGAACATTCTAGAAGCGATTCCACGCCATTTAAATTACTTTCATTCGTAAGTGGTAATAATGACATAGTAAAACTTTCTACACC
>RXKI01000085.1:5576-11327 GCA_003962895.1 Neisseriaceae bacterium | reverse complement strand
CTAAAGCATCAGAGGCTTGGCTTAGTAGCTATAATAATTTTATACATCCATTATTTAAAATGTACCATCAGCCAATTGTGACTACGATTGCAAAGAATATGCAGCCACTACGTTGGAGCTATTGGGCATTTTCAGAAAAATATAACCCATGGATCAAAATGTTTAATCCATTAGCTGAACAAGTTAAAAGCTCTCGAAAAGAAGTTAATCCTGAAAATACTGTATGGGTTGCCCAAAATCAATTCGCTGAAAAAATCTCTAAAGCTCTAAAAAATATCCAACAAATGTATGGTAAATTTCAAGAGGAAACTTTTTTTGCTGTTTGGGGTAATCCACAAGTACAAAAATTTTGGGACACTTATGAAAAACCACCGCGCTATACACCGAGTAATACAAAACTTAATTTTGATAAAGTCATTCAGATATGTCAAAACAGAGTCGAGGCACTTACTCGTGTTAATGATGAATTAAGCGCATTAATCCGTATGATTATGGCTTTATCTTTGTTGCGTAACGAAGTAACTCAAACCAAGCATGGCATTCAAGTAGCAACAGTTGACTATGTAATTGATTGGGCTCGTCATAATTATCCAAAATATTCTGATAATCAATTACGTAAAATAATTGCCAATCAAGTTACGGTAACTACTTATAATTTACATCAAGCAATATTTGCTTTAACTGAATATTTGGATAAAAATCCTGATGCGCGCAGAATTGAATTATTGGCTAAAGATATTGTGATTAAATTGGAGAAAGTTAGCGTTGAGGAATTAAATAAAATCGATGCTATGATTGAACATATACGCAATGAATTTAAGTAATATAAATGATTTTTGAAATCCTGTAGAGCTTTTTACCCTACAGGATTTTTTATTAAA
Organism: Neisseriaceae bacterium; assembly: GCA_003962895.1. Taxonomy (GTDB): domain Bacteria; phylum Pseudomonadota; class Gammaproteobacteria; order Burkholderiales; family UBA11063; genus Aquella. Next base: position 10,446 of record RXKI01000085.1, on the reverse strand, counting down.
TAGAGAGTGTTAGAACAACTGGCGTATGATCAGATGGTCGCTCTAATTTACGTGGTGCTTTATCTATAATACAATCTGTCGCAACAGTTTTTAAAGCATCGCTAATCAATAAATGATCAATGCGTAAACCCATATTGCGTCTAAAAGCAAAATTACGATAATCCCACCAACTGAATTGTTTGTCTTCTTGATTAAACATTCTAAAGCTATCAGTTAATCCTAGGTTAATTAATTGATTAAATGCAGCACGCTCTGGCACACTACACAAGATATTACCTTCCCAAGACTCTGGATCATGTGTATCATTAGCTTGTGGCGCGATATTATAATCCCCTAGCAAAACTAACTTGTCATGCTTCTTAGTTTCATCACCTACATAACGAATCAAGTTTTCTAACCACGTTAGCTTATATTGAAATTTCGGACTATCTAGTGCTTCACCATTAACAAAATATGCACAAATCACACGTACCCCATTAATGGTTGCAGCGATTACCCGCTTTTGCTCATCTGCATAATCTGGTATATCAAGCACTACATCAGTTAGTGGATATTTACTAACTAGTGCGACACCGTTATATGTCTTTTGTGCGTTATAGACAAAATGATAACCAATATTTTTAAATTCATCAATTATCTTTTCATTTGCAGCATTATCTTGCTTAAGTTCTTGTAACCCAAGTACATCACAATCAGTTTGCTGTAACCACTCAAGTACATGCTGCAAGCGTACTTTAAGCGAATTTACGTTCCATGTTGCAATTTTCATTTTTATTCATATCCTATTGTTATTGTTCTCATTATCATGCTATATATATTTACTGTAGTCCAAATTGTAGTCCAGTTTCTTAAATCACTTCATGATCATTAGCTGCTTTAATCACCCAATTCAAAAACAAAACTCAACACTAACTAATATAACTAAATTAACTAAATCAATATAAAATGTTAAAATTAAACAATGTAGTATAGTTAAAATAATGAGTTTAACTAGTTAAATTAGTTTTACATCTTAACAATAGAAACAATATACATATTAGTTTCTTGTAGATTTATTGATTGTACAAATTGCATTATACAAAAACTATCTTAAATATATCTGTCAAGTACAATATAAATGTATTTTATCATATTATTTATAATACTCTTTTATTGATGGAATTAGAAACTAACAAGGTTATTAATAATTAAAAAGATCAAATAAAAGCCGTTTTCACGGCTCTCATTATCTTGTAATCAACAATCCTGAGAATTTAGTATTGTACTTATTGATAACGTTTACATCATAATCAAAGTAATCCGTCATGATATCTGAGTTATCTTTATAGCCTGCTAATTTTTCAAGATCATCTTTTAGTGCTTTGTATTGCTCCCAAGTTTCAGCATTTATTTTAATTACTAACCAACGTGGTGTTGTAATGCTGATATCTCGTTTAGTTAAACCATGCTTAACTGCAAGTTCTTTAGCTAGTTTTTTAAATTCTGTAATATTCATGTTGTTTCTCCTAAAAGATAAATTAAGTTTTTGTTATGGCGGTGTAACAACACTATAAAAAAGTTATCTGGCTAACGATTAAACAAACAAGTGCGGAAGTTCAGAATTTGTAAAAGTTTTTGACAACGGATGAAAGTTTTATAAATTGTTAAAACGCTGTGTTTTGTCAAAGTCCTTGCGACTTGACAAATAATGATTGGTGACAAGCATTAAACGAGTGTCTTGCGTTTATTTAACACTTGATTAGTTTATTTTTATAGTGTTGAAATCGGATAAATGACAAAACCTTTATCTTTTGGAAGTACATGAATAATTACTAATACAAACTAGCAGACTTGCATCATGGTTTAAATAAATTTGAGATATGCTCAACATTACTAAACTTGGTTAAATTTAAATGCTGAGACCAGCAGGAAATGCACTAAAAATAATGAGCTTTTAATTAGCACTGACTAGTAACTCAAGTATTATGATTTTATTTTATGTGAACTATTAATAAAGCTACTTAGTTACGATTGTTGAACACAAGAAAAGAGCCGCATAAAGCGGCTTTGAAATAAACAGTGAAAATTTAATTACGATACAAATACTGTTGAAAATCTACAAACATAGATCTGATATTTTTAACCTCACCCAATACTCTTTGGGCTTCACTTAGAGAGTTATATTTGAGTTCTAACAATACAGGTAGTTTTTCTTGGCTTAGTTCTTCAACACCAATTTCAATATACTTGTCTAATACAAAATTAATAAATTCTTTCTGTTTTTCATCAAAAATTGTAGCCAATTTTAATTTTGCAATTTCAACTCTATCAGCTCGAGTAATTGGTTTTATCTCACTATTAAATACATATTCCAAGACATCAAATAAATCACTATTTTCCGCATTAATTAATTTTTGTAAATTATGAAATAACTCCTTATCATAGCCAAGCTCCATAAGTCGCTCTAATAGCTCTTTACGTGTTGCTGGATTACTCCATTGCGTGATTAATTCTTCTTCACTTTTGAATAACTCAGGTAAATCACCCAGTAAACCATTTAAAAACTCTTCTGCTGAGATTGGCTTACCGTCTGCATTCCAAAATGAAGTTGAAATCATATGCTGAATTTCTCTTTCTTTACCATCTCTGAGCTTTATTTTTACTTTTTGTTTGCCTTTGGTTTCAGTGTCGTTACTTGGATCACGTTCATCATTAACCAGTGGTTGATTATCTTGCTCCAAAGGCGATTTGAAATCATCTGTGCTTTCTTCTGGTGCAAGTGGTTCACCATCCCACTCAGGATCAGCAAAATGCTTATAAGCATCTACATAGTCATAAATAGTAAAATAATCTTTACCATCAAAGGTTCTGGTTCCTCTGCCTACAATTTGTTTAAACTCAATCATTGAATTAACTGGTCTAAGCAAAACTATATTTCGCACATTTCTAGCATCAACCCCAGTTGATAGTTTTTGTGAAGTAGTTAAAATAGTTGGGATAGTCCGCTCATTATCTTGAAACTCTTCCAAATATTGCTCGCCAAGTTTGCCATCATTGGCGGTTACACGAACACAATAATTAACATTAGCCACAGATTTTTTCTGATTAACTATATCCCTGATTAATCCTGCATGCTCTTGCGTAGCACAAAAAATAATAGTTTTCTCATTTGGATTGGCATTATTCAAGAAAATCTGTACTCGTTCAGCTTCACGAGCTTGAATTTCAATAGACTTATTAAAATCTGACTCTGTATATTGTTTACCTTGCTCTACTTCACCCTCAATAACAGTGTCATCACTGGTATAGATATAATCATCAAGAGTTGTTTTAATTCGTTTTACTTTAAAAGGGGTTAAGAAACCGTCATTAATACCTTCTTTAAGAGAATATATATAAACTGGCTCACCAAAATATTTATAAGTATCTACATTGTCTTTTCTCTTAGGTGTTGCAGTTAAGCCCAATTGCACGGCTGGGGAAAAATACTCCAAGATACCACGCCAATTACCTTCATCATTTGCGCCACCTCTGTGGCACTCATCAATAATGATGAAATCAAAATAATCTCGAGAATATTCACCAAAATATGGTGCTGGATTATCATCACTATCTTTACCACTCATAAAGGTCTGAAAAATAGTAAAAAAGATACTGCCATTGGTCGGAACTTTACCAGTCTTTTTAATTTCATCTGGCTTGATACGTTTCAAGGCTTCTTCTGGGAATGCTGAGAATGAATTGAATGCTTGAGTTGCTAAAACATTTCTATCCGCTAAAAATAGGATTCTTGGCTGTCTTAACCCATCTCTTTTAATATTCCATCTAGTTTTAAATAACTTCCAAGCAATTTGAAAAGCTATAGCAGTTTTGCCTGTGCCTGTTGCCAAGGTTAATAATATCCGCTCTTTATCATTAGCGATAGCTTCCATAGTTTTACTAACTGCTATTTCTTGATAATACCTTAGTTGCCAACTACCACTTTTATCTTCAAATGGTACTGCGGCAAATTTCTCTCGCCATTCATTTTTAACTGCAAAAATCATATTCCATAGTTCATCAGGTGTCGGATAAGTAGTTACATACTCTTCGCGACCGCTTTTCATATTAATGGCATAAATGTCTTTACCGTTGCTGGCATAAGTAAAATCAAGCTTCAAAAGATTAGCATATTCTTTTGCCTGTGCTACACCTTCGCTAGTTGATAACTTACTTTTCTTAGCTTCAATAACTGCTAACTTAATACCCTTATAAACCAAGACATAATCAGCAATAGTTTTCTTGCCTCGTTTACCACCAGATTGAATTTTACCGGCTGTAATTTGGTATTCTCTTAATACTCTTGAACCCTCAACAACACCCCACCCACATTGTTTGAGTAGTGGATCAATTAATTCTGCTCTAGTTTCTGCTTCGTTCATGTTTATAACTGCTCCTAAAAAGCTAACTCCCAAACTCTCGTCAATGCGTTAAAGCATGTTTCTAAAGAACTTTCAAACTGCTCTTTCGTAATATTTTCGCCTACATATTTTGCTAATTGACTTTTTTGCTTGGAGCTCATTTTATTAGTTTCTTCTTGAGTTTTTTGCCAATTTCTATATATTAAACAAGAATGGTTAGGATAACATTGTTCGATATCTCGTTTATCTAATATATAAATTTGCCTATTACTCTCCAAATGTGAATATGTTTTTTTAAAATTAGTAACACCACCAGTAGTCTGCTCACTTGGATGGTCTAATAATAAAACAACTCTATCTTTATAAATACTAGAGTTTAATGGAATAAATGCTTTTTCTATTGCGTTTATAGTTCTCTCTGCTTGATCTATATCACCATTTGCTAGAATTATTTGTACATTTGGCTTTTCTGAATAAAATCTTTTAATGAC
>RXKI01000085.1:1322-5526 GCA_003962895.1 Neisseriaceae bacterium | reverse complement strand
TCAACTATAAGAATGTTGTGTGGAAGAAGAAAATAAGAAGGGCTACCGCCTAGCAAATCGTATACTACGTAAGGCTTTTCATAATTATTAATTTTATCAATAGAAGTTTCACCATCAATTTTCTCTACTTTAAAAATTTCTTGTCTAGAAAGGTTATCGGCTACAAAAACGGATGAATGCGAATTTATAAAGACTTGATCCATATTTTCAGATAAAGAATACAATACACTCTTTAGATTGCGCTGTGCTGTTGGATGCAAATGTAGCTCAGCCTCATCAATAAAAAACAAAAAAGATTTATTGATATCTTCATTTGCCTTACGAAAATCTGCATAAGCCTGTATAATTGCCAACATTAAAGCTCTTTGCATACCATCACCTTTTTCTTCAGCAAGTGTCTCCACTCCATCATTAATAGATGTATCAAAGTTCTTTAGTAAATCATCAAATGCAGGTATTGATACCTCAAATTTTACTTGTGATGTATCAGGGAATTGTTTTGCCAAATGAACCATAACCTTATTGCCCATCTTGTTAAACTCTGCTTTTACAGCAGATTCATCACCCCCAAATAAGGCATTAAATTTATTTTGAAATTCTACATACTGTGAATTATTATCAAGAATAGCGGACAGAACTCCTGAAAGCATTTTACCTATTGGTGTAGTTGTTGCATATTTAGCCACAGAGTCATAATATTGTTTCGTATGAATATATTCAAATTTAGGTAAAAAATCATTCAACGCAGCATCGAATCCAGTTCCAGGCTTACACTCTATACCATTAACAAACATTTTTCTTTGTTTATCTGAATTATATCTTACAAATGAAACCGTATCTGAATCACCAAGTGCATTTCTTATAGTAGTTTGATTTTTAACATTAGTCATTTTAGCAACGCCATCTTGTGCACCAGTAAATTCAATTTCAACTAAGACATTGAGCAAAGAATCTCTTTTATGCTTTAAATTATCAATACCACCTGAGCTTTTGGTAACTCCGCTATAAAAATACTCTATGGCTTCAAAAAAATTGGTCTTACCACTATTATTTTGACCTACAAAAATATTAAAATCCGTCAAATCAAACTCTGTTTGTTTAATTGATCTAAAATTCTCAATTTTAATTTTCTTAATCTTCATGCTTTACAACTTTCTATTTATAACTCACCGTTAAATGCTTTTTGTAGGATTGATTTTTTTAGTTCATCTAATTCAATTATTTTCTGTTGATATATTTCTTCTAACCTTTGTGTTTCGGTACGCATGGCATCTAATTGGCGGACGATGGTTTGCTGCTCCTCTAATGATTGAGGATATGAAAAATTAATATTTCTAATAATTGGCATATTCAATCCGCGTCTGTCGTTTCCACTATCACCAGTCAACTTCCTTATGTCATCATATCTTCCATCAAGATTGGCAAATATTAATTCAGGCAAAATTTTGTTTGCATCATTTGGATAAATGCTAACTAAAGATTGATTACATGTTGCTTTGGTTCTCAACATCGCAACTGTGCCTCTTGTTTTACCCTGACCATTCAAAGCAATAAGTACCGAGTTAACAGGCAGATAGCGAGCATTTGAGTTTTCTAATCCTAATTCCGTTATTCTGCCTTCACAATCAAAAATTTCTTTTTGATTAATATCACCTGATACCAACCATTTTATATTTCCGCTTTCGTAATATTCTTTTTTGGAGGTGCTTGGCGTACCACCTGTCATTAACTTACAAGTTTCACCTATTGTGCTACTTATCCAATCATCGCCTTTATTAGTAAAGATGCCATTCAAATAACTATCAAAAAGCTCTTTGGCATTTTTTAGGTTTTTTTCAGCATTTTGTTTTGCTTGGTCAATGGCAGAAAATGCTTTATCTAAGATTGATACTATTCTCTCTTGTTCTGGTAGTGGTGGAATATTTATGTTAAGATTTTTCAAATCTTTAAAATATATAGCAAATACATTTGTAGTTCCACTTTTTAGTTTATTGATTTCTTCAATTAATTCAACACTAGTAAACAAATAATTAATAAATTTTGATGAAATATCTTTTTTAAATCTTATCCTCATAATATTATTATTAAATAAAATTTTCTCTTGTGATTTGTTTTCAAATATACAAGTCTTACCAACTAATTCATAACTGTTTCTTGTGTTAAATAGAAAATCTCCATTAATGAGTGAGAATTTATTAATCTCATCTATATCAGCATTGACACAAGTATAATTGGAAAAATCAAATGAATTATTTTTTGTAATATTATTCATTTTTACATATTTGTATTTAAACAAAATACTTTGTTCTTTTGTGTTTCTGGTTAATCCAATTATATTACTTTCAATAATTTCATCAAGTTTTTTTATTTCCCACCCTTGCTTCATTCTACCACCTCTAACATTGCATTTATTTCTTGGAGTTTAGCTTGTAATAATTTTTTATCTGGTAGTAATAATGTGTATTGGCTAATTAAAGTTGGTGATAAATGACGGCTTAATGCATACTCCACCACTTCATCATCTTTATCACTACACAATAAAACACCTATACTTGGCTTCTCATGTGGTTTTTTAACATCACGATCTAAGGCTTCAAGATAAAAGTTCAATTGTCCAAGATGCTCTGGTTTAAACTTGCCAACTTTTAATTCAAATGCAACCAATGCTGATAACTCACGATGGAAAAATAGCAAATCAATAAAAAAATCACTGTTGCCAACTTGAACACGATATTCTTCACCAATAAAAACAAAATCTTTGCCAAGCTCTAAAATGAAATTTTTCATATTTTGCACTAGTGATTTTTTTAAATTATCTTCGCTATGCTGGATAGGTAAGCCCAAAAACTCTAAAACATAATTATCTTTAAAGTTGCTTTCAATCTTGGGGTGCAATTCTCTCAGCACTGCTGAGATTTGTTGTTTACCAGTAATAGTTCGCTCAAAAAGTGATGCGTCGATTTGTCGCTCAAGCTCTCGAGATGAATATTTATCTTTTATCATTAGTTGCAAATAAAATTCTTGCTCTTCTGCTGACTTACACCGTGAAAATATTATTGTGTTATGTGTCCATGGTATTTCTCTCACCAGTGATGAGAGTTTTGGATTATCATGATAAGTCTCGTAAAATTGCTTCATGCGCCATAAGTTTTTATCACTAAATCCTTTTATTTCAGGGTCTTGTTTTACAATAAACTTTGCTAATTCACTGACAATAGATTTGCCCCATTTACTACTTGCAACTTGCTGGCTAATTATTTTTCCAATATTCCAATATAGATCAATTAACGATTGGTTGGCAAATTGATAAACATTGCGTTTAACTTGTTGAATTTGCTTAACAATAGCTTTAAAATCTACTTCATAATGACTTAGTTGATTTTCACTCATACTAGCTCCAAGACTGATTTCAAAATCTCAGCGCTCTGCTGGTCTAAGGCTTGGATTTCTGCTAGTATTTCTTTTGGCTCACGTAGTTTAGCTTCTTCTTTTTTATTTGGATTTTTAACACTCAAATCAAAAGTTGTTTGATCTATCTCCGCAATGTTCACACTCCAAGAGTTTTCACTATCCGCAAAGGTTTTTTGTAGTTCCACAAAATCAGCAAGATCATTTTCATTAAGTGGGTTAGTTTTGCCTAAATTTCTGGCAAGATTTAATTGATAAAACCAAGTTTTTTTAGTTGGTTCACCTTTATTAAAAAATAATACTACTGTTTTAACTCCTGCACCAGTAAATGTGCCTCCTGGTAAGTCTAAAACAGTATGCAGATTACAATTTTCAAGTAGTTGTTTTCTGATGGCAACTGTTGCATTATCAGTATTGCTGAGGAATGTGTTTTTAATAACTATCCCTGCTCTACCACCTGCTTTTAGTATTTTGATAAAGTGCTGTAAAAACAGTGAGGCTGTTTCACCTGTTTTTATTGGGAAGTTATGTTGAACTTCTGCCCTTTCTTTACCACCAAAAGGTGGGTTAGCTAGGATAACATCATATCTATCTTTCTCTTGGATGTCTGATAAATTTTCTGTAAGTGTATTGGTATGAATAATATTGGGTGCTTCAATACCATGTAAAATCATATTCATGATACCAATGATATATGCCATTGATTTCTTTTCTTTGCCATAGAAAGTATTTTTTTGTAAAACTTCAATATCTTGTGAAGTTAAACTTTTACTCTCGCGCATATATTCAAAGGCTT
>RXKI01000085.1:0-1248 GCA_003962895.1 Neisseriaceae bacterium | reverse complement strand
ATGGTTTTGATTAATGCTCTTGGTGTGTAATACTCACCACCATTTCTACCTGCATTACCCATATTTTTGATCTTGCTCTCATATAGGTGGCTCATTTCGTGTTTATCGTTATGAGTTCTAAATTTAAGAGTGTCAATCAGTTCAATAACCTCTCTAAGATTATAACCACTTTGGATTTTATTTTTTATTTCTGAGAAAATTTCACCAATTTTGTATTCAATGGTATTTGGGCTCCCAGCTTCTATTCTGAATTTTTTAAGGTATGGAAATAGTTTATGGTCTACAAAGTCTTTTAAATCTTCTCCTGTTAATGCAGAGTGGTGATCTATTTTGCCATCTGAATTCTTTGGTGTAGCCCATACAGTCCATTTATATTCTGGTGCTATAATGCTGTTATAGTCATTTCCTGATAACTCTGCGGCTATTTGTCTGTCTTTTTCAAAATCATCAAGATACTTTAAAAACAATATCCAAGAGGTTTGCTCTACATAATCCAACTCACTGCCACAACCAGCATCTTTGTGTAAAATATCATCTATGTTTTTAAAAGTTTGTTCAAACATGTTTAGCCTTATTTTTAACTATTGTTTAATCTGTATCAAGACAAAATTATGTCAATTTCAATCAATATAATTTAGTCAATTATTTTAACATTTTTAGGGTGTTACCACCGATAAAGACATAAGAAATAGTTAGTTGCATAATCGGTAGATTTTTCTTGCAGAATTTGGGTTAAGTACTATAGCTTAGATGGTTCTAAACTATCTTTATAAGTAAAAATATAATATAAACACCGAGCAAAAACATTTCCACATTATAAAATTCATTTTGCTACTTTCCAATTATCTTTTTACGTTTTAACCACATATTAACAAACAAATTAAACTCAGATTATTATACAATCAGGCTTATTAATTTAACGAGTTATTCAATGTGAATCTATATTGATGCAGATGCCTTCCCCAAAGCCAATTAAAGAAGTAATTTATAATTTAGCTAGAAATAATAGTGGTTACAAAATAATCTTTGTGACCAATCATTTTTTATATCTGCCAAGCTTACCAAATGTTAAACTTCTTTAAGTAGCACAAGGTTTTGATGTTGTGGATAATGAGATTGTCAAACTAATTGAGCGTGTCGATTACTAATTAATAATGATATACCACTAGCAGCAGAAGTAATTGCAAAAGGTACTGATGCTATCAGTACCTCTGGTAAATTACATACTACACACAGTATTGCATAAAC
>RXKI01000008.1:9527-20620 GCA_003962895.1 Neisseriaceae bacterium | reverse complement strand
CGTTGATTCTTGTCCACCATGTAAAGATGAGCTAGATGAGAAAACACACGCTGGCTTATTAATTAAATCGCCATTTAGCCACTCAGATACTGTACTATCCCAAAAGTATTTCATGCTTGCTGACATATTACCAAATCTAACTGGGGAACCTAAAGCCACGCCAATACAGTTAGATAAATCCGCTTTAGTAACATATGGAAAACCATCTTCAGGTATTTCTGACGCAACTGCTTCGCAAACAGTAGAAACTTTTGGCACTGTGCGAATCATTGCCTCAACACCATCCACTGAATTAATACCACGAGCAATTTGCATAGCCAAGTTCTTTGTTGAACCATTCACACTATAAAAAAGCACCAAAACCTGTTGTTTCATTAGCTAAAGCTTCGTAAAAAATTGTACTTAGACTCGTAAATTGAGTTAAAATTATAATACAAAATAAATATAAATCAAATTTGCATTATTATAGCAAATAAATAATCAAGAAAAACATTAAACGCTACTTATAAAATTATAGCCATGAAAACCAGATTAATTATCAAAAGTTTAATTCTTTGTATTGCGTCGATGCCATTAGTTCGTGCTGATGATTTGGCAAATAATGCACAGATGTTAAACGCTTCTCCTATGTATCAAAACGATGACTTATGGCAGAGAATGCGTGATGGATTTGCGCTAAATCACAAAGAAACACCAGAAGTAAAGTATTGGGAAAAAAAATACAGTAGCCCAAAATATTTTAATATCATCATGAAAAATGCCTATCCGTACCTTTATTTCGTCGTTGGCGAAATGGAGCGTCGTGGCATACCAACAGAACTTGCTTTAGTACCAATTGTTGAAAGCACATATAACCCTAATGCAGTTTCCCCAACAGGGATTTCGACTGGAATGTGGCAGTTTTTAACCGGTTCTGGTAAACGCTTTGGCATGAATATTAATTCACAGCTTGATGAACGCCAAGATATCGTTAAATCAACGCGTGGTGCAGTTGCATATTTTCAATATTTATACGGACTATTTGGTTCTTGGGAATTAGCTATTGCGGCATACAACTGGGGTGAAGGTAATATCAATAACGCTGTAAATAAAGCTGGAAGTAAAGACTATTACGAACTCGATGTGCGTGATGTAACTAAGCAATATGTACCAAAAGTAATTGCTCTTGCTAACATTATTCAAAACCCTAGCAAATTTGGTATTACACTAATTGACATGCCAAATAAGCCATATTTTGCAATTGCATATCCAGACGCACCGATCAAAGTAGCTGATTTTGTTAGTCAAGCAAATATGAGTGCTGAACTAAATAAAAAACTTAACCCTCACTTCAAGTCTTCATCATATTTAGTTAAAAATGAGTATATTTTGGCACCGATTGGTAATAATCCATTTGCTAATAATATAAGTCAACCAGTTTATGCTACAGATACTTCAGAAAAGCAGCCCAGCACAAGCAACAATGACATCGATCCTTTAGGATCATTAATTGCAGCTAATAGCGATGCTGATATTTCAAGCCTAAACAATAATTCCAGCGCAGCTATTAACATACTAAATGAAGATAATTTTGTACCAACAATGAGACAGACTTCAGCACCTCTTGAGATTACCTCATCAGGAAGCTTTACAAACTATAAGGTCTCTCAGGGAGATACATTGTATTCAATTGCACGTAAATTCTCAGTTAGTGTCGATCAATTAAAATCAGATAACAACATCAGTGATAATGGATTATCATTAGAACAAACACTAAAAATACGTAATAATTTAAATAGCTAACAAGGTAGATAAATCAATATGCAAAAAACTATTTATACTGGTGATATAGTTCAACAAACTCCAGTAATTAGCGCGCTATCAATTCATGACTTAGACGACAATAAAATTCACCGCTTTATGTTCCAATCTTCACAAATGAATATTGGACAATATTGGTACGTACCAGTATTTGTAGCTAAAGGTAAAAAACCTGGTAAATCAATACTTCTTAACACAGGCGTACATGGCGATGAACTAAACGGAGCTCGTGTAATCCAAAAAATCTTTGAAAGTTTAGATACAGAAAATTTATTAGGTACAATCATTGGTGTGCTTCAGGCATCACCTAATTCACTTATGCATATTAGTAAAAATTGGCACTTATCAACTGATGGTGGTGATTTTGAAAACATGAATCGCATGTATCCAGGTAATGAAAATGGCAATACTGCTAGTTATCATGCATATTTACTTTGGAATAAACTATGGAAAAACAATGTAGATTATGTAATAGATTTACACAGCCAATCAACGGATACTGAATATCCGCTATTTGTTTTTGCTGATTATCGTAATTCTATCGCAAAAGAAATGGCAGAATTAATCCCCGCCGATCAAGTCAAAAATGATCAAGGCGAAAAAGGTACAGTTGAAACCACATTTATTGAGCATGGCATTCCAGCTATAACTATTGAATTAGGTGCTGCACGCACATTCCAAGCGGACTATATTAATCGAAGTATTATTGGCATCAAGAATATTTTTACATACCTTGGCTTTATTGATAATCACACGATTACTCAAACAGCAAAAACACAAAACACAGTTGTTGGTGACAATATGTATTCAGTTAAAGCATTACATGGTGGATACGCTGAAATATTAGTTAAAATTGGCGAGAAAATCACCTCAGGACAGATTGTAGCCAAACAATTAAATGCATTTGGTGATGTCATTCAAGAATACGCAAGTGAACAAGCTGGCACAGTTGTATCTGTTAATACTGGTGCGCTACGTGAAAAAGGTGGGTTACTAGTTCGCATACTTTATTAGAAAATAGTCATATACTTCTATTTAACATTTACAAAGTATGTTAAAATTGTTGCGCGTATATTGCTTTAGTAGTATTAGTACGTAATATTTATATGTTTATATGTAATAGTAATTTTACATTTGGAGTGGAAATACAAATAATGAATATGAAACAATTTAAAAAACTAGCAATTTCAACATTAGTGTTTGGTTTAATATCCGTTGGAATGATTTCATGTGGTAGTGGCGGTGCTAGTAATAATGAGCCTACAGTAATTGAACAAGAAATAAAATTACCAGCAGGATTTGATTACACGAGAGGTGATGATGGCGTTGCTATAAACAAAAATTATTCGCAGATAGCCGTACCTATTAATGGTAGTTATCAAACGCTCCAATTAACTGAGTCTCAAATAACTCAATTAAATAATATAATAACTTCTGCTGGAGGAATTGACAAAACAGCATTCACTCTTTCAAATAACACGCTAGTTGTTGCGCCAATCAAAGCTGAATCAGGCGACACCGTAATGGTTTTAGCACAAGACAAGAATGCTCAATCAAAAAATGAATTATCTTCACAAGATAAATCATTAACAGGATTCTACTCAGCTATATCTTGGAATGTAAAACTAATTGAAAGCCCTAGCACACCTTTCTACGTAGTATCATACTTTGATTTTTTTGGTGCGTTTACAGACCCTATTGTAAGCTTAATGTATGGTTATCATAATGATAGCGACAATTCAAATGGTATTGTTTATTCAAAACAAATCTGGGGTTGGGGTGGAAGAGGACAAGAAGACCATCTAATACCTGTAACCCAATGCACTGGAGAACCTAGCTACGTTAGCAGATCAAATGATATAAAATTAAGTCACCCTGAATATAAATTCTATATGGGATATGGGACTAAAGCATCTAAAAATAATGTATGCGTTGTATCCGTAGTTTGGGCTGATTCGTTAGAAAAAAATTACACATATGTTGAAGGCATCACTAATTTAGCTGGAGAAGCGCCAACTGGTGACAAGGCTAATGCATACAATGGCGGTGCAATTAGTCAATTAAGCTTCCCCTCTAATCTAAACACAATGAGTGGCAATGGCAACTTAGTTGGATATTGGACTGCAGCTAATACCATGTACAAAATTTTTGGAAGTTTCAACAATGGAAACCCTGTAGGTTCTGGTTTTTTAAATATCATGAGTCAAGCTCCTCAGAAACAGAATGGCCAGAGTAACACAGTTAAATTCTACAATACTCCTCAACCAAATAAAATTCATAGCACTTATGTCGATAATTCAGGGAATATCTGGATAGGTACAAATAATGCTATGATTTATTATCTAGTAAATGGCAAAACTTCTTGGAATTCTATCTATGCAATAGCTAATGTGCCTAATGCACAAGTAAATATGTTTACAAATCTAACAGATTCTGGGGCTACAGCTATGGTGTTTAATCCAGCAACGAAAACATTTACTACAGTTTCACTTACTGTTAAAAAATAATACTTTTACCTAAGTATATGAATAGAGGTAATGTGCAACTTTCACATTACCTCTATTTATTTATTTATTATATACTTTATTAATTATTTAAGTAGATAAATCATGTTAGAAAACATAGTCATTCGTGGTGCTCGGACGCATAATTTAAAAAATATTAATTTAGATTTACCTAAAAATAAACTAATTGTAATAACTGGTTTATCTGGTTCTGGTAAATCATCATTAGCTTTTGATACGCTATACGCAGAGGGACAACGCCGATATGTTGAATCACTATCGGCATATGCGCGTCAATTTCTACAGCAAATGGATAAACCTGAAGTAGATTTAATTGAGGGGCTATCACCTGCAATATCGATTGAACAAAAAGCTACCTCTCACAACCCTCGCTCAACAGTTGGTACAGTGACAGAAATTTATGATTATCTGCGCTTACTATTTGCACGAGCTGGAACACCGTTTTGCCCTACGCATAAAAATGAATTAGAAACTCAAAGTGTTGGTCAAATTGTTGATACTATTTTAGAGTTACCTAATGATACAAAAATAGTTATCTTGTCACCAATAGTGCATGAACGAAAAGGCGAACATCTTGATTTACTAAACCATATTCAAGTGCTTGGTTTTACTAAAGTCCGCATTGATAATCAAATATATAACTTAGGTGAAACGCCAACTATTGATAAGAACAAGAAGCATACAATAGAAATCGTAGTAGATAGAGTAAAGGTTAAGGATGATATCAAAAGTAGATTAACCGACTCTGTTGAAACCGCATTAAACCATGGCGATGGCAAATTAAAATTATTAAATTTGGATACATCCGCAGAAAAATGGTTCTCAAGTAAATTTGCTTGTCCTGAATGTGATTATTCAATCCCAGAGTTAGAGCCAAGAATATTTTCATTTAATAATCCTATGGGTGCTTGTCAACGTTGTGATGGACTTGGTCATATAACGTATTTTGATGCAAATAAAATAGTTAATTCGCCAGAGCTATCGGTTGGCGATGGTGCAATTCGTGGCTGGGATAAACGAAATCAATATACTTATCAAATACTACAATCAATAGCAAGTCATTATGGCTTTGATTTAGATACACCATGGAATCAATTAGATAAAAAACACCAAGACATCTTATTATATGGTTCACAAGGCGAAGTTTTAACATTTAGCTCAATGAATGAAAAAGGCTCATACCGCACTCATCAACAATCATTTGAAGGTATTGTAAATAATCTAGAACGAAGGTATTTTGAAACTGAAAGTAACCACGTTAAAGAAGAGTTAGCAAAATTTCAAAACAATAAAAAGTGCCCAGATTGCAAAGGTAGTAGATTACGTAAAGAAGCATTGGCAATTAATGTTGGTACACATAATCTAGCTGAAATCAGCGATTGGCAACTACGTCAATGCTATGAATATTTCTCAAATGTTGAATTAAATGGCAATAAAAAAGAAATTGCAAGTAAGATTATTCAAGAAATATTAACACGCGTGAACTTTTTGATTGATGTTGGATTAGACTACTTATGCCTTAGCCGTTCTGCTGACACTTTATCCGGTGGTGAAGCGCAACGTATCCGCCTAGCTAGTCAAATTGGCTCTGGTTTAACTGGAGTTATGTACGTACTTGATGAGCCATCAATTGGGCTACATCAAAGAGATAATGATAGATTAATTGCGACTCTCAATAAACTCCGCGATCTAGGTAATACTGTAATTGTCGTTGAGCATGATGAAGATGCTATTAAAAGCGCTGATTTCTTAGTAGATATAGGGCCAGGTGCTGGTGAACATGGTGGACAGGTATTGTTTGCAGATAAAGTAGATAAAATTTATAAATGTAAAGACTCCATTACTGGACAGTTTTTATCTGGTAAACGCAAAATAGAATATCCTAAACAACGCCGTAAACAAGATAAAGGGTTTATAAAATTATCTGGTGCTAGTGGAAACAACCTCAAAAAAGTTAACTTAGAAGTACCAATTGGTAATTTGGTTTGTGTAACTGGTGTATCTGGTTCTGGTAAATCAACATTAATCAATGATACCTTATACCGTGCAGTCTCTCAACATATCTATAATAGTCACGATGAACCAGAGCACTTTGCCAACATCGATGGATTAGACAATTTTGATAAAGTCATTAATGTAGATCAAAGCCCAATTGGACGTACTCCGCGTTCAAACCCAGCAACATACACTGGGTTATTCACGCCAATTCGCGAATTATTTACTCAAGTAAATTTATCTCGTGAACGTGGTTATGGACCTGGTAGATTTTCATTTAACGTAAAAGGTGGACGCTGCGAAACATGCCAAGGTGATGGATTAATTAAAGTAGAAATGCATTTTCTGCCAGATATTTATGTAATGTGTGACACGTGTAAAGGTAAGCGTTATAATCGTGAAACGCTTGAAATACAGTATAAGGGTAAAAATATTCATCAAGTACTAGAAATGACAATTGAAGAAGCTCGTGAATTTTTTACTGCTATTCCAAATATTGCTAGAAAATTACAAACATTAATTGATGTTGGCTTGGGCTATATTCGACTTGGTCAATCGGCAACTACTCTCTCAGGTGGTGAAGCACAACGCGTTAAACTAGCCCTAGAATTATCGAAGCGAGATACCGGACGAACACTGTACATCCTAGATGAGCCAACTACTGGACTACATTTCCATGATATAGATTTATTACTTAAAGTACTACATAAATTTGCTGATCATGGTAATACCGTAGTTGTAATTGAGCATAATCTTGATGTAATAAAGACTGCTGATTGGATAATTGATTTAGGTCCAGAAGGGGGTGAAGGTGGCGGTAAGATTATTGCAACAGGTACACCAGAACAAATAATTAAATTAAATAAAGGCTATACTGGTCAATACCTTGCTAGTTATTTAAAATAAAAATAGTGAGGATTTAATATCATCACTATTTTTATAAATTTAATCCGCTCTACTCTATAATTGGACTAATTTCACCAAGTACTACTGGTTTATTTATTACAACTTTTTGTGCATTCGTCATACTAGGTAATTCATACATAGTATCAAGTAATAAATTTTCCATAATTGAACGTAGTCCACGTGCACCAGTTTTACGAACTTTAGCCAATTTAGCTATTTCAAATAATGAATCTTCAGTAAAAGCTAATTCAACATTATTCTTAGCAAATAACTTTTGATACTGTTTTACTAATGCGTTTTTAGGTTTAGATAAAATCTCAACCATTGCATCTTCATCCAACTCTTTTAAAATAGCATGAACAGGTAAGCGTCCAATAAATTCAGGAATCAAACCAAATTTAACTAAATCAGAGGGCTCTGTATCTTTCAAGAAATAATCTTTGCTGTGTGTGTCTGTTTTACTACTCACAGTAGCACCAAAACCAATTCCTGATTTTTCACTACGCATTTGAATAATTTTCTCAAGCCCGTCAAACGCACCACCACAAATAAATAATATTTCACTTGTATCAAGTTGAATCATTTCTTTACCAGGGTGTTTACGCCCTCCTTGAGGAGGAACATTTGAAACAGTACCTTCAATTAGTTTTAATAATGCCTGTTGAACGCCCTCACCTGAAACATCACGAGTAATTGACTGATTTTCACTACGACGTGATATTTTATCAATCTCATCAATGTAAATAATTCCATGCTTAGCTTTATCAACATTGTAATCACAATTCTGTAGTAAACGAGTCAAAACATTTTCAACATCATCACCAACGTAACCAGCTTCAGTTAGTGTCGTTGCATCAGCAATAGCAAATGGCACATCTAAAAATCTAGCTAGAGTTTGCGCAAGTAAAGTTTTACCAGACCCTGTTGGCCCAATGAGTAATATATTACTTTTAGACAACTCAACATCATTATCTTCAGTTTTAGTATCACGTACTCGATGAAAATGATTATATACCGCAACCGATAAAACTTTTTTTGCCTTCTCCTGTCCAATTACATATTTATCTAATTCAGAAAATATTTCTTTTGGCGTTGGAATAGGTTTAATTTCTTCAACGACTTCAGTCACAGTAGAATCAGCAGTATCTGGAGCAGATTTAAGCATTTCACCACAAGTAGTTATACACTCATTACAAATAAAGCCATCTTGACCAGCAATTAAATGCTTAACCTGAGATTCTTGCTTACCACAAAAAGAACACTTTTTCATTTATGCTCCTGTAATCTCACTACGATTAGTATAAACCTTATCAATCAAACCATATTCAAGAGCCTCTTGGCTCGTCATAAAGTTATCACGATCAGTATCACGCTCTAAATCCTCTACAGATTTACCCGTGTGTCTAGCCAACATTTCATTTAATTGACGCTTCATGAACAAAATATTTTTAGCGTGAATCTCTATATCTGATGCCTGACCACGAAAACCACCTAGTGGTTGATGAATCATCACACGAGAGTTTGGTAATGCATAACGCTTACCTTTAGTACCAGCTGATAACAAAAACGATCCCATTGAACATGCTTGACCAATACAAATTGTATTAACATCACATTTAATAAAATTCATCGTATCATATATTGACATGCCAGCAGTCACTGAACCACCAGGAGAATTTATATAAAAATAAATATCTTTGTCTGGATTTTCAGCCTCTAAAAATAATAGTTGAGCGACAATCAAATTAGCCGATTGATCATTGACTTCACCTACCAAAAACACAATACGCTCACGCAATAATCGTGAATAAATGTCAAAAGATCTTTCACCTTTTGCACTCTGCTCTACGACCATTGGAACTAAATTATTCATTTCTAACATATTAAACTACCTAACTCAAATACTATACATTAAATTGATTTGTTTTTATCAAAGATTTTACTCAAGTCAGATTTATCTTCATAATGGAAACTCTGCATAGTTTGAACCACATCCGCAAATTGTGGAGAACCGCTAAGCTGCTTTATAAATTGTTCCTGGTAATAAGGATAAGCATGAGCTAAAATATTCGCGTAATAATTAGCGCCTTTATCATCACCAACTATTTTATGCACAATAACTTGTTTGAATAATGCACTTGGATATGGAAGTACATTTGCTAACCCATCAACATATTTAACTTGATCTGTCGGAGACATCGCTGCAGATGTAGCTTGAGAGCCTGGCATAATATAATTATCTAAAACCATCATTGCTGGCATTGACCACATAGAATTACTATTTATAATTTGTTCTAATTGAGTCACATTTGATGTATAGTCATCATAATCTGATGATGGCTGAGCTGCACTAATTAAAAAATTATTTACTTGATTTGCATTATATGCTACACCACAAATCATTAATGTAAATATCATACCCGTAGCTTTAATTACCATACTATTTTTAAATTCTTTTACAGCTGGAGAAAATGCCAGAAATACAGCAAGTAATATCATAAAATATGAATACCATAGCGGATATTCAAGTAGACTATGAATTAAAATCGGCATAGTAAGAAAAACCACAAATAATGAATCTACAGTATTTACCTTACGTAATAAACGAGCAATTGAATATAAAATACCGTAACCAACTATAATTAAAGTACCAATCACACCAGTCTCAGCCATAATATTTAATAAGCTATTATGACAATGCGTATATAACTTCATATTCATTGGAATATAAGAAAATTGTTCTGTTTGCATAATATAGATTGCTTCACGAGGATACTGATACCAACCTATCCCAAATAATGGATGTTCAGTAAATAAAACCCAAGCCTTATACCACTCATAAAAACGTCTAAATGTACTTTGCCCTATTGAATCAGTTGACAATCTCTCCAAAGCTGTTGTTGTGCTTGCTGGGGTGCTAGTAAATAACGAGACTAATTTTGGCCAAACAGTTTGAAATACTATTAAACCGACAAAAAAAGCAACTATAGTTAACAAAGACTTTGTATATACCTCTTTAGTCTCTGAATTTTTTTTATTTCTAAACCATACCCAAAGCGCAATAAAGATCATTATTACATAATACAATAGAACTCCACGACGCGCCGTAAATGTAATCGCCATTGCAAACAACAGACTATATGCAATAGTTACTACAATATTAATTTGTCCAATAAGATACAAATATAGTAAAGCAACTACTGCTATAGACATAAAGTCTGTAAATTGGTTAGGTTGACCAATATTACCAAAAATATTAGAGCCGTCACCTGTATCTTGAGTTACTAGAATAAAACTAGAATATGCTTGTGCTTTTCCTGTATACTGTAGATAAGCAATAATTGCCTGAATGGTGCCTGATACAACCATTGCCCATGAAACAAATACTAGAGCTTTGCGTATTGATAATGACTCATCAATCATACTGTTAATACCAACTGCAGTTAGCCCAGAGATAAAGAAAATCAATGCCAAATAATGATTATTTCCAGGAACAAATATATGCACAAAAAATGGTTGTATCAAAGCAAATACAGAGAACGCAAAACATGCAATACTTACAGGTGGTAATTTAATTTTATCTCGTGAAAATATAGCGAGCGCAAACATGAATACACCAGCCAATAAACTTAAAGCTTCTGAGTAGAATTTTGACATCGGGAAATATGCATACGGTATTGCAAATGGTAAAATTGATATTACCCCCAATACCCCAAGTAATAAATAATTTGAAACAGTCTTTTTATTCATACACCTAACCTATAAAAAATTAACTACGCCAGAACGTATACCATGGCATTGATTTATATTCCCAAGGTACAATATTATATTGGCTATCTGGAAAATTAAGTTTCAACACTTGTTCAG
>RXKI01000008.1:0-9467 GCA_003962895.1 Neisseriaceae bacterium | reverse complement strand
CATCTTATCTTTGGAATCATTTACATACTTAGAATTTGGGTAATTAGTTACTACAGCCGCAAAAGAATCATAAGCACCCCGTAATGTTTTGGGATCACGTTCACTTAAATCTTGGCGACTAAAGTTAGTTAATAGACCATTCTCATCATAATATAGTATATAACCCTTTAAATACAAAGCATAATCCATATTTTCATTGGTCGGATATGTCTTCATAAATAATTCAATTTCAGGTATCGCAAGCTCTGGAGTATCACTATTATAATATGCATACGCCAAATCAAGCATACCCTGCTGAGCATACTTACCATATGGGTATGTTGCCTCAAGTACTTCATATAACTTGATAGCTTTATTCCAATTATGCTCTGCTAATTGATTACTAGCTTCTTGATATAGCTTCTCAACAGACCATCCTTTTGTTTCAGCCCTAATCTCATCTAAATTATCAGAAGCACAAGACACAAACAAAATTGATGCTAAAATAGTGGCTACTAAAAATTTAATCACAGAGAACCGCTTTATGTCTTTACCCATACAACCAAAGTTTCAAATAAATATTGCTGATATTGCTGATGGCGAAAGCTGTATTTTCTCTATACCAAATAGTTACATAGGCATACGCACCGACATCGCGATAGCGGATATTATAGCAGACTTATCACGGAGCAAATTAACAAATTGGCTGAAAGATGGGCATATATTGGTAAATGGACAGATAGCAAAACCAAAGGATAAATTACTAGGTCAAGAAGAAATTGTGGTTAATCCACCATTTGATGAAGAAAAGCGTGCATACACTGCTGAGAATATTCCATTAAACATAGTGTACAAAGACGAGCACATTATTATAATTAATAAACCAAGTGGACTAACTGTTCACCCTGGTGCAGGTAATTGGAGCGGTACTCTACTAAATGGATTACTTTATTATTTCCCTGAATTAGCACATATACCTCGTGCTGGAATCGTTCATCGCTTAGATAAAGACACTACAGGTCTAATGGTTGTTGCACGTACTTTACTTGCACAAATCAATTTAGTTCAACAGCTACAAGATAGAACTGTAAACCGTACTTATCGGGCATTTGTTGAAGGTTACCCATTGCAAGAAGGTATTATTAATAAAAATGTGGGACGCGATCCAAACAATAGAATCAAGATGGCCGCACTAAATTTTGGCGGTAAAGAAGCAATCACAAGATATCGCAAGTTAAAGCAATTTGATAAAATCGCTCATATTGAATGCAAATTAGAAACTGGCCGCACTCATCAAATTCGTGTACACATGAAAGATAAAGGTTTCCCTTTAATTGCCGATCCATTATACGGCAGTAAAAAAATCAATTACAATCCAGAAGTTGTGCTTGCTATTGAAAATCTTGCTCGCCAAGCTCTGCATGCCATTAAGCTATCATTTACACATCCAGTTACTGGCAAACAAATGCTATTTAAGTCAAAGTTACCAGAAGACCTACAAAACCTACTTCACGCACTAGAATTTGGTGAACAAAGTAAATTTGATGATTTTGATGACGATGATGATTTTGATGAAAGCAATTGGGAGATAATTTATGCACCTTAAACAGCCTCAATTCCTTACTATAGGCTGGAATGCACCGCGTAATATAAAAACATTAATTACCACAGCAACCATTGATTTTAATTTAGCTATGCATGTAAATGATGACCCAAATAAAGTAAAGTCAAATCGAGAATTCCTTGAGTCAAAACTACCAAATTCACCGATGTGGTTAAATCAAACTCATTCGATAGATGTAATTAATTGGGATAATGAGAAATCGTATCAAATATTTGATGCAGATGCTTCAATTACAACTAAAGCAAAAACAGTATGTGTTGTGATGACTGCAGATTGCTTGCCGATTCTATTAAGTAATAAAAACGGTGATTTCGTTGCTGCAATACATGCTGGTTGGCGCGGATTAAATAATGGCATTATTCAACAAACAATTGCACAAATCTCAGATAAGCACAAACAAGATATTATAGCCTTCATCGGTCCAGCCATTAATCAAGAATGCTTTGAAATTGGAAGCGAAGTCTTTGATGCATTCATTGCATCAAATCCAAACAACAAATCATTTTTCATACCAAGTCAAAACCAAGGTAAACACCTAGCAGACTTAAGAGGTATTGCAGAATTGATTCTAATTAATAGTGGCGTTAAAGCAACAAATATTACAAATAATAAAATCTGCACAAAATGCAATACGAATTGGTTCTATTCATATAGAGACAACTCTAACACAGGAAGATTTGCAACTTTAATCTGGATTGAATAGCCTTTATTTATTGCACCGCATATTGAACAAAACCCACGTATAACAGTAGAATTCACAAGTTAGTTTATTTTAAAAGAATATAGGGGCTTTGTTACCATGCAGAAGAAAAAAATATCCACTTTACATTTAGTTATGATCGCTGCAGGCGGTATGATGGGTAGCGGCTGGCTATTCTCACCTTATTATGGTTTACAGGTTGCTGGTGCTGGAGTATTAATTTCTTGGTGGATTACAGCTGCCATGACTCTTATACTTGCATTAATTTTTGCTGAAGTTGCTGGTATTCTTCCTATCGTTGGTGGCGTAATGCGCTTTATTGGGGTAACTCATTCTCGAGTAGTCGGCTTCTTGTTTGTCGCATTAGCCTGGGTAAGTTACATCGTATATCTACCACTTGAAGTTCAATCTGCTCTCCAATATCTTGGATTCTGGGCTCCTTGGCTAATTCAACACAATGGTGATAGCGTTACTCTTTCCAAAATTGGAATACTTGCAGCTCTTGCATTAATGGCTTTTCTTACATGGTTCAATACATTACACTTAAATAGTGTAGCTAAAGCAAATTCTGCTGTGAGTATATGGAAGCTATTTATTCCCATTCTAATCGTAGTTGGTGTTTTAGCATTCTTTGCTAAACCAGAACATGCCATTAGTCACTATGAAAGTCAAAAACTTGCATTTGAGCCAATCCTATTAGCGGTAACATCATCTGGTCTTGCGTTTGCGTTTGCTGGATTCCAAAATGGTCTAATTTTAGCCAATAGCGCGAAAAACCCTAAAATTGCTATTCCGATGTCTGTAATTGCCCCTGTAGTAATTGGATGGGTGGTTTATTCAGGGTTATCATTAATGTTCTTGTTCTGCGTACCTGCTGAAGGTTTAGGTAACATTGGTGGGATTGCTCCATTACTTGGATTGATGAGCTTACTTGGTTTACATTACATTTATGTAGTATTATTCTTAGATGCGGTAATTGCTCCATTTGGTACAGCAAATGTTTACACAACAGTTACTGGTAAAATTTTATATGGTTTTGGTAAAGAGTTCTTCCCTAAATCAATCATTACTAGATTAAATAAATGCTCTTCTCCAGCAATAGCACTGTGGATTAATTTTGTACTTGGTGCATTGTTCTTATTACCATTCCCAACTTGGTCACAATTAGTTAACTTCTTATCATCATTAACATTATTAAGCTGCTTATCTGGTCCAATTGCATTAATGGTCTTTAGACAAAAATTCCCAGAGTTAGAGCGCAAATTTAAGCTTCCTTTTCCATATGTATTTGGTTACTTAGGTTTTGCAAGCTGTAGTTATTTTGTTTACTGGTCTGGAGTTGATAACCTACTACATTTATTAATTTTAATATTAATTGCTTGTGCTGTATATTTAGTAATGTTTAGTAGACATAATCCATTAGCTGCATTTAGTAAAAGCTGGTTCTTAACGGCGTACATTGCTTCATTATATGGTGTATCATACGCTAGAAGCATTGAAGCAATACCATTCCCAATGGATAATTTAATCATCTTTGGTGTTAGCATGGTATTTGCAACAATATTCTTATTAAGCCAAGAGAAAAAAGACGTAATTGCAAAAAATATTGAAAAAATGCAGCTTGAAGTTGCAAGTGATAATAAATAACTGAGATTTGGTTAGGAGATAATAAATGAAAGTTTTAGTAATGGGTGGTGGTGTTATCGGTGTTAGCACTGCTTGGTATTTAGCTAAGTCAGGTTGTGAAGTTACACTAATCGAACGCCAACCAAATACTGCACTAGAGACTAGTTTTGCAAACTGTGCACAAATTTCTCCAGGCTATGCAACTCCATGGCCTGCCCCAGGTATACCACAAAAAGCTGCAAAATGGATATTTGATAAGCACGGTCCATTAAAAATCAAACCTGATTGGAGTTTATTTCAATTAGAATGGATTTATAAAATGTATTCTAACTGCAATAGTGAAAGTTATGCAATTAATAAAAATCGTATGCTTCGTCTAGCTGAGTACAGCCGTGATCAGTTTGTAAATATTCGTAATGAAATTGGCATTACTTATGATGATAATCAAAAGGGTACATTACAACTATTTCGTACTCAAAAACAAGTTGATGGTATGCAAAAAGACATCGAAGTGTTAAAAGAATGTGGCGTTCCTTACGAGGCTTTAACACCAGAAGGCTGTGCGATAGTTGAGCCTGCTCTAGCTAAAAGTAAACATCATCTAACAGGTGGATTAAAATTGCCAAATGATGAAACTGGTGATTGCAAATTATTTACTCAAAAACTTACTGAAGAGTGTAAAAAACTTGGTGTGAAATTTGAATTAAATAAGACTATTACTAAAATCAAAAAAAATAATTATAAAATTGAAGCAGTTTATTGTGGAAAAGAAGAGTATATTGCTGATCATTATGTGATGGCTTTAGGGTGTTTCTCTCGTCAATTCATGAAAGAATTAGGTTTCTCAATTCCTGTTTACCCTGTTAAAGGTTATTCATTAACCCTTCCTATTATTGATGAAACATCTGCGCCTGCATCAACTATTTTAGATGAGTCTTATAAGGTAGCTATTACTCGTTTAGGTAATAATATCCGCGTTGGTGGTATGGCTGAATTATCAGGTTACGACTATTCATTAAATCCAGCTAGAAGATTAACTCTTGAAAAAGTAGTAGAAGAATTATTCCCAGGTGGTGGTGATTTATCTCAGCCAAACTTCTGGACTGGATTACGTCCAATGACTCCAGATAGTACTCCAATAGTTGGTAAAACACCTATACACAATCTATCACTAAATACTGGTCATGGTACTTTAGGATGGACAATGAGTCTTGGTTCTGGTAAGTACTTAGCAGATCAAATTTTAGGTAAACAAACTGAAATCACCGTAGATGGTTTAGACATGAGCAGATATAACTAAGGTAAATTAAATGCATCCTACAAAAATAATTATTAATAAAGAACAATTTACCAATAATCTTATTAGCCTGAAAACACACGTTGGAATGGATAGAAAACTGTGCTTACCTGTAAAAGCAAATGCTTATGGACATGGTTTGGTGCAAACAGCAAAAATTGCAGAGAGCTTTGTTGACTATCTTGCTGTTG
This sequence comes from Neisseriaceae bacterium, assembly GCA_003962895.1. GTDB lineage: Bacteria > Pseudomonadota > Gammaproteobacteria > Burkholderiales > UBA11063 > Aquella. Next base: position 4,050 of record RXKI01000008.1, on the reverse strand, counting down.
CTTGCTTAGATGAAGGTATTGCGCTTAAAAAAAATGGAATAAAAAAACCTGTTTTAGTTTTTGGTTCATTTGACAATGAGCAAATTTCAGATTTAATTAAATTTAATTTAGAGATCACAGTAACTTCACTAGACAAAGCAAAAGCACTTGAAGTGTATTGCAGAACATCTGATACTATTTGTCGAGTACACGTGAAGTTTGATAGTGGGATGAATCGTGTTGGTGCATTAGATAGCGAAATCAAAGAATTAATTGAATACGTTGCTAAAAATCCAGTACTCCAATTAATTGGAGTATATTCTCACTTAGCTAGTAGTGATTCCCCTGATAATGAATTAACTCATCAACAAATTAACAAATTCAAAGAAATTGCTAAACTAGCTAAAAAGTTAAAACCAGACGTGATTTGTCATCTAGCTAATTCTGGTGGAGTTGCATATTATCCTGAATCTTGGTTTGATATGGTTCGCCCAGGAATTATTAGCTATGGCTACTACCCTTCTAAGGCACAACATGGACATATAATTAAGGTTCGCCCATGCTTAAGTTTGCATTCAAGAATAATGCACATTAAGAAATTACCTGAAGGATTAGGCGTTAGCTATAGCCATCGCTTTACAACAGCTCAAGAATCAAATATTGCTACACTTGCAATTGGTTATGGCGATGGATTTAGAAGATGCTTATCTAACCGCGGTCAAGAAGTAATTATTAATGGCAAAAAATATCCTATTGTTGGTAATATTTGCATGGATATGCTCATGGTGAATTTAGGCAATGATTCGGCAAACGTTGGCGATGATGTTCTTTTAATCGGCACTCAAAGTAATGAAATGAATATACCATTAGAAAGCATTAGTGAAAAGCTAGGCACAATTGATTACGAAGTATTGGTTGGTTTCACCAATCGAGTAGTTCGCGAATACGCTTAAAACAAAACCGCAATTTTAATTGCGGTTTATTTATATTGAACATTGTCACCCGATTGTTTAGCTATATTAGTTGAATAACTCATTAAATTATTTACAACTGTACCATACTGTTTTACAGGCACTTCACGATGTAGTAAAGCTTGTTGATAAGCACTATTAACCCCAACATTAAAAGATGACTCAGCAAACTCACCTAGCCCACTTGGTAAGCCAGCAATTCTTTTATTCACACATTCTTTCACTTTTAGTTCATCTGATTTTTTCTCTTTCACGCAAGCTAAATATAATGCTGCTGATTGCAAAGAAAAAATAACTGTTCTATCAGCTAACCCATCACTGATATCTGGATCAGTATTTACTGGACCATGAATGATCTGATTTAAAATATCCACAGACATTTTATCCGCATCAGCCCAAACATTAATACTAAGTAATGCTAATAAATAACCAATTTTTTTCATAACACCTCTTTAAAATCAAAAAACATTCTTAGATTTTACAGTTATCGATTCATAAAAGTTAAAAGAATTTTAACTGCAAGCAGTATCAAAACAGCTCCGACAAATTTATTTATCTTACCAATATTTCTATCAAAAATATGTTTAATCTTTGGATGACTAATCAAGTAACTGATTAAACAAAACCAAATCAAATGTAGCAAACATATAATTAACCCATAAAATACTTGCATTAAAAGCGTTGTATTTTTATTAACTACCATCGTAAATATTGATAGATAAAATAACGTAGTTTTTGGATTTGTTGCGTTAGATAAAAATCCTTGACGCAATGACTTTACCAAATAGTTTTTGCTACTTAATTGTGAAGAATTTGCTGGTGCATTAAATTTACTTAACATCGTAGTTATTCCGATATAAATTAAATATCCTACACCTAATAATTTTACTGTATTAAATAACATTGGAGATTGCTTAATTATCAGTGCCACACCAACCAAGCAGTAAAACGTATGTATCCATGTTGATAACGCTATCCCAAGCGCAGCTGAATACCCTGCATTACGCCCATATGAAACTGTATTTTTAGTAATAATTGCAAAATCGGCACCTGGCGAAATAACAGCCAATGCTGCAATAGTAACTACTGTATATAATTCTTGAGTCATTTATCATAATCTTAAAGTGCAAATCACTAAATATTATACAACTTTATACAACTGCAATACACGCATATACAATAGAGTTTTTAGTCCAATAAGTGTATAATTTATAGATAATTTAAGTAATCGGTACATATTTATGAGAAAAATATTCTGCATTGGTGAGATGCTAATTGATTTAGTTGCAGAAACAAGTTTTGACAAAGCAAAAACTTTTGGTAAAAACCCAGGTGGCGCTCCAGCTAATGTTGCAGCACAAATTGCTAAACTTGGGCAAAATGTAGCATTTTTGGGTAACATCGGCAATGATTCATTTGGAAATTTCCTAGTTAATACCTTACATGACCTGAATATTAACGATACCTACATTAGTCGCTATGGTAAAACCACCTTAGCTTTTGTACAGCTAGATAATCATGGCGAGCGCGATTTTGAGTTTTACCGTGGACATGATGATGAATATAAACTACCGCATCAACTATCACAACAAATTACACATAAAGATATCATTCATTTTGGTTCAGCAACCGCGCTTCTTGGTGGCAATTTATACAATAGCTATTTTCAACTACTTGATATCGCATTAGATAAAAATGCGTTTATTTCATTCGACCCAAATTTTCGCGATAATTTAATTTCTCAAGCATCCATTGAAGAGTACGTAATTGATTGTAAAAAAATCATTAGCTGTGCAAATCTGGTAAAAATGAATGAGCTTGAATTACAATTAATTAGCGGTGAAGATGACATAGATTTAGCAATTAAAGCCATATCTCAAATCACTAATGCCATAACTATAATTACACTAGGTGCAGAAGGTAGCATCTTAGTCCAAGATAATCAAGCAATACCAATTGCAAGTCGTCACACCAAACAAGTTGATAGCACTGGTGCAGGCGATGCATTTGTTGGCACGGTGTTAGCACAAATTGCACAAACTCCAGAAAAACCATGGGAAGAAATAATAACTATTGCGAATTTTGCGGGTAGCTATACTTGTCAAAAACATGGCGCAATTCCAGCGATGCCAAATATGGAACAGCTAATGAGTTATATAAATGCGTAAGTATCTTTCATTAATTACCACTATCTTGCTATTTGTAAATCATTCAAGCTATGCCGCGACTAATTGTATTGGTAGCTTTGAGCCACAGTTTAAAATTCATGATGGATTACCAAGCAAAAATGGGTTTAATGTAGCAAAACTAAATTTATTAGATAAGCTGATTGAGTCAGATATCAAAAATGGTTTCTCAGGCGCTGAATTATTAGTTATGCATAATGGTGTAGTAGTTAAGCACACAGCATATGGCTATAAGAAACTCTATGATGTAAATGGTAATCCATTGGCCAATCCACAGCTAATGAGTTGTAATGCAGAATTTGATTTAGCTTCAAATACCAAAATGTATGCGACTAATTACGCAATCATGAATTTAGTTTATCAAGGTAAATTGAATATCGAATCTCCAGTTAGTTATTACATACCAGAATACACTGGATGTGATAGCAAAGGACATTGCCGTGACAAAATCACCGTTAAGCAACTTTTGACCCATATGGCAGGCTACATGCCAGATGCACAGTTTTATAACCCACAATCAATTAAAGCATATGGTAGTAATCTATACTCACAAGAAAGCTCCTTAACTAAACAAATCATATTAACTAAACTACCCTTTATGACGAGCCATGAGAGTTCACCAAACTATAGTGATATTGACTTTATGCTATTAGGTATATTGGTTGAACGAATTAGTGGACAGCCTTTAGATAAATATGTAGAAACCAATATTTATCAGCCACTAGGTTTAACTCATACATTTTTTAATCCTCTAGAGCATGGCATTGCGCAAAATCAATGTGCAGCAACAGAGCTAAAAGGCAACACTCGAAACGGCGTAATATCATTTCCGAATATTCGTACACAAACTATTCAATGTCAAGTGCATGATGAAAAAGCATTTTATTCAATGGATGGAGTTTCTGGTCATGCTG
>RXKI01000142.1:8231-11498 GCA_003962895.1 Neisseriaceae bacterium | reverse complement strand
GAATATACAATTACGATATTTGATGGTAAAGTATATCCGATTATTAAGATTGAAGCTCCTGATGGTGATTATGATTTTGAGCACAAATACTATAGTGATGATACCAAATATCTGGCTGGATATGATCTAGGAAGCTTACAAAAATCAATTGAAGAATGGGCTTTACGTGGGTATGAAGCAATTGGTGCAAGTGGAGTTGCTAGAAGTGATTTTATGATTTCCAATGAAGGTGAAATTTATTTCTTGGAAATAAATACTTTACCAGGAATGACAGGGCATAGCTTAGTTCCACAATCATTGGCATCAGTTGGAATTGATTTTGAGCAATTGTGTTTACAAATTTTAGACGGTGCTGCGCTTGCTAAGTAATATTAAGCTTTTAGATTTAAATGATACAAAACGTAATCAACGTATTACGTATTTGTGTTTTTTATTGTCTGCAGTTTTTATTACTATCAGTATTGGGGTCTATGTTGTAAATAAAATGTTTAAAGTTGATAAAATTGTTATTAAAGGTAATATTGATAAAGTAACTTCAACCCAATTAGATTATGTAGCAAATAATAAACTACACGGTACCTTCTTTACTTTAGATATTGATGATTTAAAAACTCAGTTTAAAATGTTGCCATGGGTAAAAGATGTAAATGTTGAACGTATATTTCCAAGTACTATAGTAGTTAAATTTACTGAGTTTAATGCCATTGCTCGAGTTGGAAACGATGGTTTATTGGCGGATAATTATGAAGTGTTTGATGGTGCTGATGATAATGAGCGACTTCCATATTTGAATGTTGCTCCAGATCGCGCGGTTTGGGCATATAAACAATATTTAATGGTTGAGAGTATATTGCAACCAATGGGTGTGAATGTTTTTTCTATTAATTCGGACAGTTCGAGAGTATTTACAGCAAAAACAGATACTGGACTAGAATTGGTTTTATGTACCCAAAATCTATCAAGCACATTAAAAAATATTCAATCATATTGGGAAAATATAGCTATGGTTAAACCAAGTATTTCTTATATGAATTTTTGTTATACAAATTCTGTGGCGATTAAATGATAAAGAAAGCGTTTAGATGACAGATAGACTTATATTTGGCGTAGATATTGGTGGTTCAAAAGTAGTTGCAATTGTCGCAACAGTTGGTGAAGAGATATTAGTAACTGGGATGTCAACTTATTATTATGCAGCAAGTGAACATGATAATAATCAAATGGTTTCCGCAGGTGTAGTTGCTGATATCAATAAAGTTTCAGAACATGTTTTACATTGTTTACATGAAGCCAAAGAGATGGCAGATTGCTCATACGGTTCAGTAGTAATGAATGTGTCTGGTAGCCACGTACGTAATTTATATTCAATACAAGAGTATAATTTAAATGGCGAATCATTTAATTATGACTTTATGAATAAAATTATTGATGATGCCAAGTATCAAGAAATCCCTAATGGCTTTGAAATACTAGATTATGAAGTGCAAGAATATTTAGTAAATAATGATTTTTATGCTAAAAATCCTGTTGATTTAGCGTGTGATGAGGTTGTTTCTCATATTAACCTATTTGTAGCTAAAAGTATTAACTTAAAAAACTTGAAAAAATTGTTAGAAAAAAAATCACATTGTAATGTAGCTAAAATAGTTCCATCCGCAATCTTATCTGCTTCAGCTGTACTAACTTATGAAGAAAAAAAATCAGGCACTTGTGTAATTGATATTGGTGCAAGTACTACTGATGTTGTAGTGTATGAAAATGGTTATGTTCGTGAGTTATTTGTTTTACCAATTGGTGGAGCAGCTATTATAAATGATGTGAGAACTTCGATGAAAGTGTCGCGTGAAGTCGCAGAAGAGTTAGTTTATAATTTTGGTAAGTGCGGAGTTAGTTTATCATCTACTGAAAAAGTTAAAACATTAAATCATAGAGGTGACTATATTGAGTTATCTTTAAAGCGCTTAAATGATGTAATTTCTCATCGAGTTCGGGATATCTTATTGATATTAAAAGAACAGTTAGTCAAAGATGGTGTGTATGATATAATTGAATCTGGCTTTGTACTAACTGGTGGTGTAGCCTTACTGAACGGAATTGATAAATTTACGGCTGAACAGTTTGATGCACAAGCAAGAATAGGAACTCCAATTTATGATGGAGAGTTTGAGGAAATACTACAAAGTCCTCGTTATGCAACTGCCGTTGGTTTAGTGAAGTTATCTCAAGAGTTCTTTGATGATGATGTGCTGAACTCAGATAGTGGTGTAGAGTTTAAATTAGTGGTAAACAAAATAAAAAATATTTTTAAGAACATTTAATTAGTAACAAGGGTAGTGAAAATGGAGCAGTTTTTTGAACAGGTTGAAACGCAGAATGATAGTTTTGTTGATGCTGCTAGCTATGTAGGTGAGGTTATCAAAGTCATTGGTGTTGGTGGCGGAGGCTGTAACGCTATTGATAATATGATTTTAGGTGGTGTTAAAGATGTAGAGTTTATCGCAGCTAATACAGATTATAAATCTTTAGTGCGAAGCAAGGCTCATCATTTAATTCAACTTGGTAAGACTACTACTAAAGGTCTTGGCGCTGGAACTTTACCTGAAGTTGGTAAAAAAGCTGCGATTGAAGATGAAGCACAGATTATGTCTTTACTAAAAGGCACTGATATGCTTTTCTTAACTGCTGGAATGGGCGGTGGTACTGGAACTGGTGCATCACCAGTAATTGCTGATATAGCTAAGAAAATGAATATTTTGACAGTTGGTGTAGTTACTCGTCCATTTGATTATGAGGGTGTTAACCGCCGTAAAGTTGCTGAAGAAGGTATTGAGCAATTAAGTAAGCATGTTGATTCATTAATTGTAATACCAAATGAAAAATTAATGACTGAGCTTGATGCTGATGTATCAATGCGTGATGCCTTTGCCGCTGCTGATGATGTATTACGTAATGCAGTTTCTGGAATTACAGAAGTGATTAAAACACCTGGTTTAATTAGTTTAGATTATGCCGATGTTAAGACTGTAATGTCTGGTCGTGGGATTGCTATGATGGGTTCTGGTACTGCTAAAGGGCAAAATAGGGCTCGTGAAGCTGTAGAAAAAGCAATTTTTAGTCCACTACTTGATAATATTTCTCTTGAGGGAGCTCGTGGGGTACTAGTAAATGTGTCTACTGCAACAGGCTCATTAAAGCTTTCTGAATACAATGAAATCATTAGAATTGTTAGTGAGCATATTGATCCAAATGCAGTATTCAAACCTGGAA
>RXKI01000142.1:0-8181 GCA_003962895.1 Neisseriaceae bacterium | reverse complement strand
TGCGCGTTACGGTTATTGCAACTGGGTTGATTGAAGTTAGTGATAGTGCTCCACATTATTTTAGTGAAAAAGAATCTAATGCCCATAATAGTGTTCAGCATCATGATGATATGGATATTGGTGAGCAAAATGTTAAATCAAGTTCTGATGATGCTTTTGCAAGTTTTAATAATGGTTCAGGCTCTTCAATACCTGCGTTCTTCCGTAAGCGTAAATGATTTATCAAAGAACAATTAAAAAACCAATTACTGCGATAGGAGTAGGTTTACATTCTGGTTGTAGGGTTACATTAACTCTTAAACCTGCTAATGTTAATACTGGGATTATATTTGTTCGTACTGATTTGGATGGTATGCCCGTGGTTAAGTGTCATCCATTTTTAATTAATGACACAAGATTATCTTCAACCTTAGTTGATGAGTTAGGTGTTCGTGTAGGTACTATCGAACATTTGATGTCAGCATTTGCTTGTTATGGTGTAGATAATATTGTCGTAGAGCTATCTGCTCAAGAAACACCAATTATGGATGGTTCGTCAAATTCATTTTTGTATCTGTTAGATCAGGCCGAAATAGTTGAACAGTCAGCTAAAAAGAAATATATAAAAATTCTCGATACAGTTGAAGTTAAAGACGAAAAAGCAAATAAATGGGTTAGGTTTGAACCACATGGTGGTTATAAAGTAAAAATCATCACTGATTTTGGTGGGCACCCTGTTTTTAAAAAAGAATATAGTACTTTTGAAGTTGATTTTGCTAAGCATTCTTATGTTGAAGAAATAAGCCGTGCACGTACTTTTGGTTTCATGTATGAAGTCGAATTGATGCGTAAAAACGGTCTTGGTCTTGGTGGAAATTTAAATAACGCAATAGTATTAGATGAAGAGTCTGTGCTAAATGATGGTGGATTGAGATTTCCTGATGAATTTGTGCGTCACAAAATATTAGACGCAATTGGAGACTTATACATCATTGGACATCAATTTATTGGTGCTTTTTCGGGTTATCGCTCTGGTCATGCAATTAATAACCAGTTGCTGCGTAAAATTTTAACTAATCAAGAGTGCTGGGAATATGTCGAGTTTGATGACATAGACGATGTACCGCAGAGTTTTAGTTTAGTAAGTTAAGATAAAAAGAGATGTTATTTAGCATCTCTTATTTTTTATGGTGGATAAATAATGGATTGTGTTTTTTGTCAGAGTGATGGTGGTCAAATTATTTTTAGTAACTCATTATTTCGAGTTGTCTTAGTTGATGATAAAGATTATCCAGGTTTTTTACGAGTTATACTAAATAAACATGTGAAAGAACTTACTGATTTAACCCACAACGACAATTTAAAATTATATAGTTCAGTTATGGCTTGTGAAAAATCTATTAGAGAAGTAATGACACCGGACAAAATTAATATTGCGAGCTTTGGTAATATGACACCACATGTGCATTGGCATATTATTCCAAGATTTATTGGTGACAAACATTTTCCCAATCCAATTTGGGGAGAAGTGATTAATGCAAACTATGCTCCAAGCCAACAATTAACAAATCAAGTTATAAAATTAATTCAAAATCTAAACAATAAATTACAAGAGTTATCATAAGTCAAGATTATGCAAGATTTTATTCATTTAAGATTACATACCGAGTATTCAATATCAAATAGTACGTTACGCGTAAAAGATGCGATTAAAGTAGCCAAAGACAATAATATGTTAGGCTTGGCATTAACTGATATGCAGAACATGTTTGGATTGGTTAAGTTTTATAAAGGTTGTCGTAGTAATGGTATTAAACCAATTATTGGCTGTGAGCTTGCAATTGAAGGTAATGGCTTTTTTTATAATGTGATTGCACTTGCTAAAAATTTGCAAGGATATCGTCAAATTTGTGAATGGATTACACGTTCGTATACTGAAAATAAGCATAGTGATACTCCATATGCAAAAGAAGCATGGCTGTTTGAAAAAACAAATGATGATGTTATTGCTTTATCTGGTGGTATATTTGGTGATATTGCACATTATATTGAACGTAATGAGGTTGAGAATGCAATTCAACAAGCACAAAAATGGCAACAATCTTTTGGTGAGAATTATTTCATCGAATTACAACGGATTGAAATAAAAGACTGCAGAAATCTAATCGAAGAGTCTCTTAAAATTGCTAGCCAACTAAATATATCAGTAGTAGCAACTCATCCAGTACAGTTTGCTAAAGCAGATGATTATATTGCTCACGAAGTACGTGTTTGTATTGCTAATGGCGAAATATATGATGATGCTAGCCGTAAAATTAATTATGGTGCTGATCAGTATTTCAAGTCTACTGATGAGATGTTGGAGTTGTTTTCTGATATTCCATCAGCAATTCACAATAGTGTTGAGATTGCTAAGAAATGTAATCTTGAAATCACATTAGGTAAATATTTTTTACCAGATTACGCAACGCCAAATAATCAAAATTTGGAAGAGTATTTATCGGTATTATCACATCAAGGCTTAGATGCACGACTTAAAGAATTATTTGTAACTGATGAATTAATTGCAGAAAATGAGCACACATATCGAGCACGCTTAGAATTAGAAATTGAAACTATTATTCAGATGGGTTTTCCTGGGTACTTCTTAATTGTTGCTGATTTCATTGGATGGGCAAAGCAAAATAATATACCAGTAGGTCCTGGGCGCGGTTCTGGTGCTGGATCACTTGTAGCGTTTAGTCTTGGGATTACTGATATTGATCCACTACGCTATAGTTTGCTTTTTGAGCGTTTTCTAAATCCAGAACGTGTATCAATGCCAGATTTTGATATTGATTTTTGCCAAGACAAACGTGAGCTAGTTATTCGTTATGTACAAGATAAATATGGCTCGAATGCGGTATCGCAAATTGCAACTTTTGGCACGATGTCATCAAAAGCTGTAATCAAAGATGTAGGGCGTGCACTTGGATTATCTTATGGATTATGTGATTCTATCTCTAAGCTGATTTTAAATACACCAGCTAAAAGTTGGGGTCTTGATGAAGCATATGAACAATTTGCTGATTTAAAACAAAAGATTGATAATGGTTTTGAAAGTGGTGATGAAGATATTGAACGTTTATGGACAATGTCTAAACAACTTGAGGATTTAACTCGTAGTGTTGGTAAGCATGCTGCTGGTGTTTTGATTGCACCAAGTAAATTGTCTGATTTTTGTCCATTATATTTAGCTGATGGTATGCAAACTTCGCAACTAGATAAAGACGACGTTGAGTCTATTGGTTTGGTTAAGTTTGACTTTTTAGGATTAAGAAATTTAACTATTATTCAAGAAGCATTAGAGAATATCAAAAAACTTCATGATGTAGATTTACATTTATCTAATTCAGATTTTGAAGATAAAGATGTTTATAAATTACTTCAGGCGGGAAATACTACGGCGATATTCCAGCTAGAGTCGCAAGGGATGAAGCGCTTACTAGTGAAGCTTGAGCCAAGTCGCTTTGAAGATATTATTGCGGTACTAGCGTTATATAGGCCTGGTCCACTTGGATCTGGAATGGTGGATGATTTCGTTAAGCGTAAAAAAGGCGAACAAGAGATTGATTATTTTCACAATGATTTACGCGAAGTACTTGACCCAACTTATGGAGTAATTGTCTATCAAGAACAGGTAATGCAAATATCGCAAACTATTGGTGGTTATACCCTTGGTGGTGCAGATTTACTCCGCCGTGCGATGGGGAAAAAGAAAAAAGAAGAGATGGATAAGCATCGTGCATTGTTTACCGATGGTGCATTGAAAAAAGGTTATGAACAGTCTTTAGCTGAGAAATTATTTGATTTGATGGCTATGTTTGCTGAGTATGGGTTTAATAAGTCACACACCGCTGCATATGCTGTTGTTTCATATCATACTGCGTATTTGAAAGCACATTACAAAGCCTGTTTCATGGCGGCAACTCTTTCTTCAGAGTTGGATAATACGGATAAACTATATGAATTTTATCAAGATTGTATATCTAATGATTTAACAGTGATTCCACCAGACATTAATTTATCTGATTATCGATTTAAAGCAATTGATAAAGATACGATTTGTTATGCGCTTGGTGCGTTAAAAGGTATGGGACAAAATGTCTCGGAAGATATCGTTAATGAGCGCACGCAAAACGGTGTGTTTACAAGCCTATTAGATTTCTGTCGTCGAGTTGATAAAAAAGCAGTCAATAAGCGTACATTAGAAAGCTTAGTTAAAGCTGGATGTTTTGATAAATTAGAAGCAAATAGAGCTAAATTGTTATTTAATTTACCAAAAATAATTGATTTTGTAGAAAATGAACGAAATAATGCCAATCAAGGTTCGCTATTTGATGATATGTTTGCAGATGGTGATGAATCATTTAGTGCTGATGTTGAATTAGATGATTATCCAAATTTCACAATTAAAGAGCAGTTGGTAAATGAAAAGCAAGCGATAGGTTTCTATTTGACGGCTAGTTTATTTGATGAATATAGTGCTGTTATATCAAAATTAGACGTTTATCCATTAAGTAAAATTAATCTAGAAGATGAAGATGTCAAAGAAATTTTAGATGCTAAATATGCCAAGTATAAACCGAAGATTTTAGTTTGTGGGATTATCAATTATATGGGGTCTCGACCGACTAAAAAAGGTGGCAAAATTTCATTCATCAAAATTGAAGATGCTAGTGGTGAATTAGAGTTTGTTGTATTTAATGAACTACTTGAAAAGAGCAAACACCTATTAACTATGGATAATTTAGTCTTTGTTCGCGGTGAGGTTATTTATGATTCATTTAGAGATCAAGTTAAGATTAATGCAAGCGAGATTCTAACATTAGATGAAGTTTTGACTCAGCAAGTAGAGTCAGTTAAGCTGGAATTGAATAGTAAAATTAGTTTTACGGATATTTCTACATTATTTACTCAGTCAGATATCGGTGCTAGGATTAAGGGTAGTTATAGTAATGAAACTGCACGTTGCAATTTTGTTATTCCAGAACAATATAAATTTAAATTAAACCTTGATAATCTTGGCAAACTCACAGAATCGCTTGGTAAATCAGGGTGGGTTTTTGAGCTGAATAAGGTATAATATGCTGTTTAAATGCGTATATTTCTAGGATATATTTATGAGTGATTTATTAAATATTGTGATTCTTGCAGCTGGTCAAGGCAAACGAATGAATTCAAAGTTGCCAAAGGTATTGCAACCAATTAGTCAAAAACCAATGCTACAACACGTAATTGAAACGGCAAAAAAATTAACGCCACATAAACTAATTGTCGTATATGGGCATGGTGGTGAGCAAGTTCAAAGTTGTATGAATGAAGTTTTTCCTAATGAAATTACGTGGGCATTGCAAGACAAACAGCTAGGAACAGGGCATGCTCTTAAATGTGCATTGCCGCATTTAGATAAAATAGGTACTACGTTAGTACTTTATGGTGATGTGCCATTAATTAGTGCAGACACGTTAAAAGCGTTACAAAATAAATTAAATAATAATCTGGTTATGCTAAGCGACTTGATGACAAATCCAACTGGATATGGACGAGTGGTTCGTGATGCGACTAATAATATTTTTGCAATTGTTGAAGAAAAAGATGCGAATGATGTAGAGAAAAAAATCCAAGAAGTTAATACAGGATTCTATGCATTTAGCAATAACCATTTAGAAAAATGGTTAAATAGTTTATCGAATGAAAATGCACAGGGTGAATATTATCTAACTGATGTAGTTGCAATGGCATACCAAGATAAATTATCGGTAGAAAGTATCACCGCTCCAAATGCTTATGAAGTGATGGGTATCAATAATAAGTTGCAACTAGAAGAGTTAGAACGTATTCATCAGATTAATCAAGCAAATCAACTCTTAGTAAGTGGCGCAACTCTTATTGATAAAAAGCGCATTGACATTCGTGGTAATGTGAGCGTTGGTCAAGATTGCACAATTGATGTGAATTGTGTTTTTGAAGGTACAGTATCGCTAGGTAATAATGTTAGTATCGGTGCTGGTTGTGTTTTAAAAAATGTAACTATTGCAGATAATGTAACGATAAAGCCATATTCAATATTAGAAGATGCAAGTGTTGATAGTGGTGCACAAGTTGGGCCATATGCTAGATTACGTCCAGGTGCTAAACTTGCCCAAAATACTCATGTGGGTAACTTTGTGGAAATTAAAAAAAGCACTGTCGGTGTTGGTAGTAAAGTAAATCATTTAACCTATATTGGCGATAGTGAAATTGGTAGTGGTGTGAATATCGGTGCTGGTACGGTTACTTGTAATTATGATGGTAAAAATAAATTCAAAACAACTATTGGTGATAATGTATTTATTGGCTCAGGCTCTATGCTTGTTGCACCTGTTGAAATTGGAAATGGTGCGCTAATTGGTGCAGGTTCAGTAGTTACAAAAAATGCCCCAGAAAATGAATTGACTGTTGCTCGTGCCAAACAGATTACGGTTGGCGGCTGGTTGAAAAAGAAAAAAGGTAATAATTAATGAAGTTACGTAATGTATTATTGTTGGCATCTCTTGGTGCTGCTTTTGCTGGTTGTGGATTATTCGGTCCAAGTTATAATAAACCCAATACACAGAATCCAGATGAGTTCCAATCACGTGATGTATTAGCAGTTAATGAAAGTGCTAATTTGCCAATGATGGCATGGTGGGAAAAATTTGATGATCATCAATTAAATTATTTGATTGAAAGCGCATTAGCAAATAACAATAATATTCAAGCTGCAGTAGGTAATGTAGTTGCTGCGCAAGGTTTCTTACGTCAAATCCAATTTGCGTGGATTCCAACAGCTGGCATTAGTGCAGGATATAATGAGCGTTCATTAATTGCCCAAGGTTATAATTTTCAAGCAACACCATCATATAGTTTAAACATATTCCAACAAATCCGTAGTCAAGAATATGCTAAAGCTAACTATGAAGCAGTTCTAGCCGCAAAAGACACCGTTCGTTTAAGCGTGATTAGTGCAACGACTGCTGGTTATTTTACTTTGCTTGGACAAGACTATCAATTACAATTACAAAAACAATTGGTTGAAGATCTAAAAGGTTTATATAATTTTGGTAAATTACAGTATGAAGAAGGTTTGATATCATTGTATCAACTTCAATCATATGAACAAGATTATGAAAATGCAAATGCGCAAGTGCCAATTATTGAAAATAATATTGTTGCCTCACAAAATGCCTTACGTGTATTACTAAATCAAAATCCTGGTGATATTAAACGTGGTGTGAAGTTTAACGAATTAAATAGCTATGGCGTGATTCCAATTAATTTACCATCGCAAGTATTACGTAATCGTCCTGATGTGCGTCAAGCTGAGCAACAGTTAATTGCTGCTAATGCAAATATTGGTATTGCAACATCGTCGTTCTTCCCAAGTATAAATCTTACAGGGTTGGGTGGTTCTGCGTCTGATGCTTTATCTAATTTATTTTCTGCGGGTACTGATTATTGGGTAGATGCTGCATCAGTTAGTATGCCATTTTTAAATTTTGGTATCTATGGACAAATCCAACAGGCCAAAGGTCAATACTATGCTGCGTATTATAACTATTTACAAACGGTAAGAAGTGCGTTTGCATCAGTTGATAATGATTTATCTGCTCATCAACAATTGACTGTAAGTTTGAAAACACAAACTAAAGCCTATGATAGTTCGGTTCGTGCATATAAATTTGCTGAAACTAGCTTTCATGATGGTTTATATAGTAAGCCTCAATTGCTACAAAATGCTGTAGTAATGGATAAAGCAGCGCTTGTACTACAACAAAGTAAATTACAACAGCTTGGTACAATTGTACAGTTGTATCAAGATTTAGGTGGCGGTTATGGTTATAAAAATAATGAAAGCACTATTAAATTTGGTGATGGACACGATTGGGATTAATAAATGTTAAATAGATTACAAAATAAAAATGTTTTGATAACTGGAGCTAGCTCTGGAATAGGTAAAGCTTGTGCTTATCAATTTGCTGAGTCTGGTGCTAATCTGATTTTGCTGGCAAGACGCTTTGAGAGATTAGTTGAATTAAAATCTGATTTAGAAGCCAAATATAAAGTGTCGGTGCAAATTCATCAATTAGATGTCACAGATAAGCCGCAAGTTTATAAAGTGTTGCCTGAATTACTTGAGAA
>RXKI01000059.1:6804-11645 GCA_003962895.1 Neisseriaceae bacterium | reverse complement strand
ATCACCTAGAGATGTCTATACTGGAAGTATTGGATATATTCTACCTAATAATGATATGATGTTTAACGTAGCCATTCGCACAATATCTAAATACCACAATGAGAAATTTGCACAATTTGGCGCTGGCGGTGGGATAACTATACAATCAAACACCCTTGATGAATGGAATGAGATAAAAATTAAAACCAAGTTTATTACAAATTTCTATAAAACTAAGTTTGGTATAGTTGAATCAATGCTATTTAAAGATAACAATATTCAAAATATTGACAAGCATCTGAACCGCTTAAAAAATACAGCCGATCATTTATTATTTGAATGTAATCTTGAACAAATTAATAATCGAGTTTTACAATATATAAAAAATGAAAAGTTAAGTGATACATGCAAACTACGCTTAGAACTCGATTATCAACATAATTTATTAATTGAGCATTGTGCTATTGCAAAAGCCAAACAACCAATAAGAGTTGGTTTATTAAAGCATAAAATTGATACTAGCCATTTCATGTTTAAATATAAAACAACTTCTCCACTAACACGTGGTCTTTATACAGAATTACATAACAAATATACAAATGACGAAGTTGACGAGATAATTTTCGTCAATCAGAACAATGAAATTACCGAAAGTAGATTTTTTAATATAATTATTGAATATCAAGGTAGGTTAATTACACCTCCTTTAAGCTGTGGACTACTCCCAGGTATATTTAGGCAAACAATGATTGATAATGACGAATTAGTTGAAGAAATAATAACACCAAATATGCTTAAATCAGCGACAAGATTATATTTATGTAATTATGTGCGTGGTTTAATTGACTGTGTGTTTATCGGTGAGATTGGTTAGCATGATATTAATTATTGATCATTACGATTCATTTATTGACATGATTGCTGATTATGTCAAAAGCTTAAATTTTGATTGCGTTATCATTAAAACCGATGATAAAAATTTAGGTGTAGTGGCTTTAACTGAATTTAGCCATATAATAATTGGACCCGGTCCTGGTCACCCAACCGATAAAAGCCTTGACAATGTTTACTCAATAATTAATAATGCTATTATTCAGAAACTACCATTACTGGGAATTTGTTTAGGTCATCAAATGATTGGGCATTATTTTGGTGCAAGCATTAAAACTGCAGATAAAATATCTCATGGCATTACAAGTCTGATTCATACAAAAAATGATTCGTGCATTTTTAAAGACTTACCTACACAATTCAATGTCACACGCTATCACTCGTTAATCATTGATAATCAAAATTTACCAAATAATATTATCGTGACAGCCAAAACAGAGCAAAATGAAATAATGGCAATACAACATTTAACGCATAAAATTTTTGGTGTGCAATTTCACCCAGAATCAGTTATGACTGAATATGGACATGAGATGTTAAGAAATTTCTTTGAAATTAAGTAATTAGAAATTGCTTAGCAGTAAATTTTTATAACTGACATCAGTCGCAAATATACCACTAAACTCAAAGGTAAGGTGCTCAGTTGAATTATCCACACATTCCAAACTCATGCAATTATGCTTTGCTTTAATAACAATAGCAACATCATCTGTTTTAAGCACAAATTTCAGTACATGTAAAACTTGTCGAGTAAGCGTCTCTTGAAGTTGTGGACGTTTAGCAAAGAAATCTAACACCAAATTTAATTTATTGAGTCCAACAATAGAGCCTTGTGGACAATAGGCGATATTTGCAATACCATTAATTGGTACCAAATGATGCTCACAAGTAGAAATAAACTCAATATTTCGAGCAATCAATGGCTCTTTATAATTTTGTGAATTTGGAAGTGGTGTGATACGTGGAAAATTATCGTAATTTAATCCACTAAAGCGGTCATTAAGATAAAAATCAGTTAGCCTATTTGCCTGACTATCAACAGCACTAGAAGGAAAGCCAAGAGATAAAAGTAAACTAGTCCATGCAGTACTAATCTTGTCAGCATTATCAATATTCACAATATCAAAATTAATATTGCTTTCTAAATTTTGCTCAAGCAAAAATTGGTGAACTCGTTGCCCTAGTTCAGCATCATGTTTAGACTGTGACATTACTTATTAACTCTATATGAAAAAGGCTGAGAAATACTCAGCCATACAATCGCTATAAATTAGATTGATTCTAAAACCAATTCTATCATCTTAGTAAATGAATTTTGACGCTCTTCGCTCGAAGTTGCCTCATGCGTTACTAGTGAATCAGAAATTGTTAAGGCACATGCCGCATGCTTACCCAATACCTTAGCATTATGAAATAATGAGAAAGATTCCATCTCAACACATACACAATTATGTTCTTTGCGAATAGTTTTGTAGTCATCAAAGTTTTGACGATAAAACACATCTGAAGAGTGAACTCGTGCAACTTTTAATTCAGTATTCGTCGCTTTGGCCGTTGCGATAATCTTATTATTTAATTCTTCTGATGGGTACGTTACATCGCTCTCATAACCACCTTGAGTTTTAGCATAGCTTGATTCGCTCCACGCATCGCTTGCAAGCACGATATCATACAATTTAAAATCTGCATCATAAGATCCAGCAGAGCCAATACGGATAATGTTTTTCACATTGTAAAATTGATACAATTCATATGAATAAATACCAATACTAGCCATACCCATACCACTACCCATAACAGTAACTTTCTTACCCTTATAAGTACCAGTATAACCAAACATATTACGTACAGTATTGATTTGCTCAACATCAGTCAAAAAAGTATCAGCGATAAATTTTGCTCTTAATGGATCACCTGGCATAAGCACAGTTTCAGCAATTTTAGATAAATCTTTTTGGTCAATATGAGGAGTAGGAATAGCCATAACAATGCACCTTATATAACAAATTAATGATAGCTCTGATTATAACACGAGTAATTCTCATGCGGAATTGATTGTATAAATTTGAACATGTAATTTGTTTGCAATTCTATGAAATAACAGCTTACTAAATAAGCTAAAATAATGCTAATATAATTTAAACAGATTTTTTGGGATAATTTAACCGTGAGTCAAGTTCCATCAGTTAATCAGATACGTCAAAAATTTATTGATTTCTTTAAATCAAAAGGTCATGAGCCTGTTCGTTCAAGTTCATTAATTCCTCATGATGATCCTACCCTACTATTTACCAATGCTGGAATGAATCAATTTAAAGATGTATTCCTTGGCTTAGAGAAACGTGATTACAATCGTGCAGTTACTTCACAAAAATGCGTGCGTGCTGGTGGTAAACATAATGACTTGGAAAACGTTGGTTATACTGCTCGCCATCATACATTTTTTGAAATGCTTGGAAATTTTAGTTTTGGTGATTATTTCAAAGAAGATGCAATCAAATTCGCTTGGGAATTTTTGACTTCTCCTGAATGGTTAAATTTACCTAAAGAAAAACTATACGCAACGGTATATAAAACCGACGATGAAGCATTTGATATTTGGAATAAAATTATTGGATTAACGCCAGATAGAATTATCCGTATTGGAGATAAAGCATCTGGTGGCTCAGATAATTTCTGGCAAATGGGTGATACTGGTCCATGTGGTCCTTGTTCTGAAATATTTTACGATCATGGTGCGCACATTTGGGGTGGATTACCTGGCACTCATGAAGAAGATGGCGATAGATTTATCGAAATCTGGAACAATGTCTTCATGCAGTTTAACCGCGATGAAACTGGTAAATTAAATCCATTACCAAAACCATCAGTTGATACTGGTATGGGCTTAGAGCGTATCTCTGCAGTATTACAACACGTACATAGCAACTATGAAATTGATTTATTCGTTAAATTATTAGACACCGCATCAACAATTACTCAAACACAAGATAAAACCAATGCCTCACTAAAAGTATTAGCCGATCATATTCGCTCAGTATCATTCTTGATTGCTGATGGAGCTTTACCATCAAATGATGGTCGTGGTTATGTATTACGCCGTATTATTCGTCGTGCAATTCGTCATGGATACAAACTTGGTCGTCGTGAACCATTCTTCTATAAATTAGTTGCAACTTTAGTTGCTGAAATGGGTGATGCTTACCCTGAGCTAATTTTAAATAAAGAATTAATTGAAAAAACTATTCACCAAGAAGAAGAAAGATTCTTCCAAACAATTGACCATGGCATGAGCTTATTACAAGATGAATTATCATCAGGCAATAAAACATTATCTGGGGAAATCGCATTTAAGTTGTACGATACGTATGGATTCCCTCTTGATTTGACGCAAGATGTCTGCCGCGAACATGATATTACTGTAGATGAAGCTGGCTTTGAAAAATGCATGGACCATCAACGTGATATGGCTCGTGCAGCTGGTAAATTCAAAATGTCTGGTAGCCTTGATTACGATGGTTGCGAAACTGTATTTGCTGGTTATGATGAAAGCTCATGTGAAGCTAAAGTTGTTGCATTATACAAAGATGGACAATCTGTTAATCAATTATCAGCAGGTGATGATGGTGTAATTGTACTTGATAATACTGTATTCTACGCTGAGTCTGGCGGTCAAGTTGGTGATAGCGGAGTTATTGAAATTGCTGGTGGGGTTAACTGTACTTTTGAAGTACATGACACACAGAAGATCCGTGCAGCAGTTCATGGGCATAGTGGAAAATTGGTACGTGGTACAATTAAAATTGGTGATGAAGTTACGGCAACAATTGATTTACACAACCGTATGGCAACTGCGCGTAACCATTCAGTAACGCACTTATTACATAAAGCATTACACGAAGTAATTGGTGCTCATGCTACACAAAAAGGCTCACTAGTTAACTCAGAATACACACGCTTTGACTTTGCCA
>RXKI01000059.1:0-6754 GCA_003962895.1 Neisseriaceae bacterium | reverse complement strand
TATCTAGTGCACAACTAGAAGAAATTGAACGCATTGTTAATCACGTAATTATGCAAAATTATGAAGTTGAAGTCAATGAAATGTCATATGATGAAGCAACCAAAGCTGGAGCAATGGCATTATTCGGTGAAAAATATGGCGATAAAGTTCGTGTTGTCCAAATGGGAGAGTTTTCGACTGAGTTATGCGGTGGTACACACGTAATTCAAACTGGCGATATTGGATTTTTCTCTATTGTAAGCGAAGGTGGTGTTGCTAATGGTGTTCGTCGTATTGAGGCTATCACTGGTGAAGCAGCATTAAAACGCATGCAACAAAACATGAGCATTCTAGATGTCGCACGTGATAAATTAAAGGCTCAATCTAATGACATTATCAATGACAAAATTGATGGCATAATTGCAGATAATAAATCCTTACAAAAAGAAATTGCTGACTTAAAAGCAAAACTGGCTGGATTCCAAGCTGACTCATTATTAGATCAAGCTAAGCCATTGGCAAATGGTGGTAAGTTACTAGTACTACGCATGGATGGTAATGAGCCAAAAACTCTAGTTGAATTGATAGATAAATTCAAAGATAAACTTGGTAGTGGTGTGGTTGTGATTGGTGCTGTAAATTCTGATAAAGTAAATTTAGCTGTTGGTGTAACCAAAGATTTGATTAGCACTTATAAAGCAGGTGAAATCGTTGGTAAGCTTGCTCAAGTAGTTGGAGGCAAAGGCGGTGGGCGCCCTGATCTAGCTCAAGCTGGTGGTACGGATATCAGTAAAATCGCTGAATTATTGACAGTTGCAAGTCAAATTGGCTAACAATTAATTTATTCGCACTAGTTTAATAAAACATCAACATAATAAAAAAGCGTAGCATAATTGCTAAGCTTTTTTATTAGGTGCTAACTTATTAAGATTTTTGGTTGGTTAATAATTTACTTACATCACCATTTACGTTGGTTTGTGCAGTATCAAATTCTTTGATTGCTTGACCTTTATTTAGATTTACTTCACTTAATTTAACTGATACACGATTGCCAACCATAGTATTATTGATGTATAAAGTTGGTTGTTGTAAATCAGTTACAGTCGTCCATAGAGTTGGCCATGCATCACTTGCACCTGCTGCTGGATCATTTAGTCGAGTACAAGCTTATTGATAATTTGCAAAATATGGTACTGTTACCGAATTAATTGCACTAAACATATAGCTAACAGCATTACTCGAATTATTGGTAGTTGGCATATTTTCATTAATGTAGCTCATGCGAACAAACCTATTTGCTGAATCAGCACCACCAGGTAATTGCTCAATGCTATATTGAGTTGATTGTTTAGCTTTGGTTAAATTACTTAATTGTGCATTATAATTTGGCTCATTAGTCATTACTGAATTTTTTTGTTGATGAATGCTCAATTTATTATTAACAAACTCTATTACTGCAGAGTTACCACTTTTATCTTCGATAGCAAAGTGAATTGGTAAAACAACATCTTCTTTGCCAAATTGGATTGGAAAAGTATGTATTTGGTAGTTATTTATATTATTTAACACTTCCGTAACATTACTGTAATTTCCAAGTACATAATGTACCCATTGATAAGAATCCATTATTGGCTTATCGTTAGTTAATGCTGGTTGTTTAGTTTCTCCCATGTAAAGCAGGTGAATTGCCAAACCTTTCTCATTTACACCATCAGCAGCAAAGTCTTTATTAATCGATGGTTGATTTACAGTTACATAGCCATATTTTGCAGACCAATTTAATGCTTGATTTCCTGTATTATTACTTTTTTGTTGAGTACCTCTTGGATAGGCTACAAGTGTAGTTGGTAATTGTGAACAAAAATCCATTGAACGAGCAGAGTAAGTTCCAAGGCTATCAAATGAATGAGTGATTTCAGAACAAGCTGAAGCTGTATTAATATAAGTTACGCTACCAATTAAAAGTGCTATTAAAGTTTTTTTCATGATTGACCCTTTTTTAAAGTTAGATTCATCAAATTTGTTTTTGATGTAGTGATTATAAGAACACGTTATAATCATTGTCTATGGCAGAAATTGCATAACACTTATGCAAAAATAATAATTAAACTTATGGCAAATTTATGCATTACGATGATATATTTTTATTTGTGCAGTTAATTGAAAAAGGCTCATTTAGTAGCTTGTCAAGGCATACTGGAATTACACAAAGCACTATTTCACGTCGAGTGCAAAATTTAGAAGAGTATTTGGGACAAAAATTACTAAAACGAAATACGCGCGGTTTATTTGAACTAAGCGATACTGGAGTGGTGTTTTATAGTAAGTTTAAAAATCTTGCTACTGAGATTACGAGTTATGTAGATGAATTTAAAACTCCGAATGATTATTCTGGAGTATTACGGATAGCGCTTCCAAGAGTATTATTTAGTGCTTTACTTGTGCCGGTGATTCATCAATTTCAAGAGCAATACCCAAATATTCAATTGGTATTTACCTATTCGGGTAGTGATGTTGATTTATTACTTGATAATCTGGATCTGGCGATTGTGATTAAATTACCCAAAAACCAAAACTATAAACAAAGATTATTAATTACGAGTAATAATTATCTATATGCCAATCAAAAGTATATTGATAAATATGGTGCTCCGCTTGAATTAACTGCTTTAGATTCACATAATATAGTTGGTGAGTCATTTAATAATCAAGTTTATGATAAATTAGTGGCACTAGATAGCCAAACAGGTGAATATACTGAAGTGAAATATTTACCCAAGATAATTACCAATAATGCTTTGTTTAATTTAGACTTTGCATTAAATGATGGTTATATTGTCAATGCCACAGAGTTTTTGGTACAAAAAGAAGTTTTAGCTGGTAATTTGGTTAAATTATTACCCACATATTCATTTGGTGAAACCAAGTTTTATTTAATCCTTCATAATGGTTTACGCAATAAATTAGAAACAGTTTTTGTGGAATTTGTAATAAAAATTTTAGAAAATAATATTGGTTAATATTGAGAATGAATAAGAATACAGTTTTAGAAATTGATGGTATTATCTGTAATACCGTTATTGGTTGCTTTGAACATGAACGTAATGCTAAACAAGATTTAGACATCAGCTTAGAATTAGAATTAGGTGCAATTGATACTAAAGACAATGTGGCTAATACTGTTGATTACTGGAAAGTTTGTGATTTAGTTAAAGAATTTGTCGAACAAAGCTCATATATATTACTTGAAACATTAGCGGATAATATTAGCAATCTTTTGTTTAATAAATACATATTAATCAAAGCTGTTAAGGTCTCTATAAATAAGCTCAGCCTAAGCAATCAAAAATCGCGTAACATCAAATGTCATTTGCATAAAAAGCGTCAGTATAAAGTTGCAATAGCACTTGGCTCAAACATGAATAGTCCACGCCAGCAAATTATTTCGGCAATTGAATTGATGCATGAATTTATCACACACTTGAAAATTGGTAAAATTTACAAAAGCTCTCCATTCGGCTTTACTGAGCAAGAAGATTTTTATAATACTTGCATCAGTGGTTATACCGAATTAGAGCCAGAACAATTATTAATTGCATTAAAAAAACTTGAAAAACAACAAGGTAAACAAGAACTATTTGCCAATGGTCCGCGTATTATTGATTTAGATATAGTATTTTTTGAAGATTATAGTTTAACAAGCGGATGGTTACAAATTCCACACCCTGCAATGCATGAGCGTGATTTTGTCTTATTACCTCTTAGCGATATTGAACCTGATTGGATACATCCTGTTAAACAGCAAACCGTCAAAGAATTGCTTTCTCAATCAACAATTGGTAAATACATTATTCAAGAATAGTAATCATGCATAAAAATAATGCGGCATCAGCTGTAATGCTTACTCTAAACATTACACCAGATTCATTTTCTGATGGCGGTGTATACGCAAATGATTTGCCAAAAATCATGGCAAAAGTTGAGCAATCTTTAGCTGATGGAGTAACTTGTTTTGACATTGGTGCAGAATCTACTCGTCCAAATGCCGAACTCGTAAGTGCTCAAGAAGAAATTGCACGCTTAACTCCAGTGATAAAAGCACTTTGTGAGCTCAAGCAAAAAAATCAATTACAAATTAGTATAGATAGCTATAAATCTGAAACCATCAGTCATTTTTTACCACAAATTGATATCGTTAATGATGTGTCTAATAAATTACCACTTGAGCTTGTCAAACAAATTACCGATAGTGGCAAAAAATATGTATTAATGCATAGCTTGACTGTACCAGCTAATCCGAGCGTCAATGTCGAAGCACATAATGTTACCGCAGAGTTATTATCATGGTTTAGCGACAAATTAAAAGCATTTACAGATTATGGTATCAAGATTCCAAATATCATATTAGACCTAGGTATTGGCTTTAATAAGACAGCTGATCAGTCATGGCTATTACTCCGTTATGTATCTCAGTTTAAGAAATTTGGCTGTGAACTATTAATAGGACATTCACGTAAACGATTCTTAGATTCTGTAACAGATAAACCATTTGCAAATCGTGATTTAGAAACTGCAATTATTAGTAAGTACCTTTATGAAAATGGTACTAAGTATATTCGTATGCATGAGTATCGTGAATTTTTATTAATGGCTAATATCCACCATCAACTCTCAGGCAAATAATATGACTGACTACAACGCTATCATTAATGAGTTATCCAACTTAAATCCACCGCAAAAAAGCTTTGATAATAAATTAATCTTACAAGCTTTAGAAACTATTGGCAACCCACAGTTTAGTTATAAAGTTATTCATATTGCAGGCACCAATGGCAAAGGTTCAACTGCTGCTTTTATTGAGGCTGGATTGATTGAGGCGAATTATAAAGTAGGGAAATTCTCAAGCCCTTTTATACACGTCATAAATGAATGCATTTGTGTCAATGGCATAATGATTAGTGACAATGAATTAGCTAATCTTTACATAGAATGTAAAACAACTCTTGAAAATAATAATATATTTTTAAGTTCATTTGAGATGCTGACATTACTCATGTTTGTGCATTGTAAGAATCAGCAAATAGATTATTTAGTATTAGAAACTGGGCTTGGTGGACGCGATGATTCGACAAATGTTGTAGATAGCCAATATAGCGTTATTACCAATATTTCACTTGAGCACACACAATTCCTCGGTAATAATTTATCTAATATAGCTAAACACAAAGCTGGTATTATCAAAAATGGGTTAACTGTTGTTGGCGATAATTTGCCAGAGTTGATTGAAGAAGTAAAAGATCGTAGTAATAATTATATTAGCATCAAAGATTTTTATAATATCAAAGATATCGAGTTAGATAAAGATAATTTCACAACAAAGCTTGAATTTACAGATGGTGGGAATTACTATAATTTTACACTAGGAATATTTGGGTATTTTCAAGCCCATAATTTTCTGTGTGCTTTTACGGTGCTTCGTGATATCGGTTTATCAACTGAACAAATAGCAAGCGCGACTCACAAAGTGAAATGGCATGGGCGACTACAAAAAATTCAAAATAATCCACTCATCATTGCTGATGCATCACATAATGTTGATGGTGTAACTAATCTAGCAAATAGCCTAACTGAATGGTTTGAACATAAAAATAGCGTTATAGTTTGCTCTATCTTAAATGATAAAGACATCATACATATGCTTGAGCAGTACAGTAAAATTAGCCAAAATATTATTTTTTGTAGCATATCAGATCAACCTCGAACAAGCACTGCTCATGAATTAGCTAAATTAGCACAAGGTAAATTTTCATACGTTGATTATACCAATACGCCACAAGAAGCAATGAAAAAAGCCTTACAAATGAATGTAAGGCATGTTTTAGTTTCTGGATCTTGCTATTTACTGAAATTTTTTATTTAACAAATAATTTATTTTTTATCCCACCAATAAAATACATCAAGCACAAAACCATAGTGATACAAAAGCTTGCTGGCAAATCTAAACTATATGAAATAAATAGCGCAATAATGACCGATGATACAGCACTCATCATACTAATTATCAATGACTGCATAATTGACTGCCCCCATTGATTACCAATTGCACCAGGGATAATAAGTAAAGTAAATACCAACATTACACCGACAATTTGACATGCCATTGATACGGTAACCGCTAATACTACAAAGAAAATTACTGATATCAAACGAACTGGGATATTCTTTGACTCTGCAACCACTGGATCAATTGACACAAATACTAGTGGACGTAAGATAAACAGTAATGTGATTAAGATAACTGAGCCAAGTATGGCAAGTTGAACTAATTGGGCATGAGATACGGCAAAAATATTGCCAAATAATATCCCCATTACACTTCCCGCATAGTTATTTTGAAATAGAAACAGAAAATATATTCCAAACCCAAGGACAAAAGTCAATACTACACCAATTGCCAAATCATTTTTTTTGACCTTATCACCCATTAGCCCCATAGCAACAGATGCAACAACATTAAGTATTATTTGACCAAGTATTGATGGCAATCCAAGAAGCGCAGCACCAGCAGCACCAGTCAAACTCATATGCCCAAGCGCATGAGCTGCAAAACTTGTACGACGTAAAATCACAAAAACGCTTACAAAACCACAGACCAATGCGATAATTACTCCACCCAAGAGAGCATTTTGCATAAAGCTATATTCCAACATAGCTATCCTCTCTTACACACTCAATCGTTTCACAATAGTGTACTTTGCTATCGGTGAAATGTAAA
>RXKI01000022.1:11284-11469 GCA_003962895.1 Neisseriaceae bacterium | reverse complement strand
AAAAAAGTAATTTTTTGCGGGTTGCCAACGGAATACTATAAGGAATGTAAATGAAAGTTAAATTAGATATAACTCTAGATTTGCCAGATAGTCATTTTAAAAATTTCAATAAACAAGAAATCCTTCAATCTATTTTTGATGAATACACACATAGGATCACACAGTGCCATATTGAATCTATGAGC
>RXKI01000022.1:0-11234 GCA_003962895.1 Neisseriaceae bacterium | reverse complement strand
AACAAACTTTTGAACCCTACCAAAAGAAACATTGATTCAGTAGAATTAGAAATCGAACATCATTCTGTTTGGCATGAAATATCCAAAAAAGCCGATGTTAAAATTTCCTTTGAAGGCGAAAAGAAATGAATTTAGTTTTTTCTGATAAATCTCTAGAAGAAATTGAAAAAATTAAAAAAGATACTGGTTTAGAAACCTCAGAAATTCTTCAATATGGTTTTTCTTTATTTAGAATGTATGTCAATGCACAAAAAGAAGGAAAAGAGTTTAGAATTATTGATCCTAAAAATCTAAAAGAACAAGCTAAAATTGATCTGGTTTGGAGAAAAAATGCGTAAAGAATTGAAAGATTTTGATTGCTGTAAGGTGTTGAAACCAATTTTTGCTGATGTATCTTCCAATGGGCAAGATTACATTTCTTGTTTTAAAGAAGCAAACATCAGTGCTTCTGGAAACACAGCAGAAGAAGCAATTGAAAACTTAAAAGACATTGTTCAGCTTAAATTTCTCAGATTGACCGAAACAGAAGAACTTCTTGGAAATCCATTGAAAAGTCAATTGAAGTCTCTTCAAAAATTTCTTTCCTTAAAAAACCCAGATGGGGATAAACTTGGAAACTATTTATCAAACAGATGGTGAAAGAGACAAATTAAAGTTTGTTGTATTTTAAATTCTTATTCTTCTGAGTATATTTCACATGTGAATAGACTTTTCTCGTCCATTTGAATTCGAAAGAAAAGAAAATGTTTGATTTTTTGAAAAACAAAACCATTAATCGAAGCAGATACAGAACAGATAGCGAGTCTGTTATTTTGAGTTGTTTCTTTAATCCTCAAAATTCTCCGTATAGAATTGTAGCTTTCCAAAAGTTTTACAATTCCATTAAGCATTTAAACTATCGAATTGTAGAATGCATCATTGGCAATGGCATTTCTCAGCTACCAGATGATCCTAATATTATCAAAATTTATTCTGACTCAGTTCTTTGGCACAAAGAGGCTTTGCTTAATAAATTAGTTAGAGAACTTCCAGAGAAGTTTAAGTATGTCTTTTGGCTCGATGCAGATGTTAAGTTTACAAATTTAAATTGGATGGTAGACTCTGCGAATGTATTGAGAAATCAAGATTGTAATATTCTTCAACCATTTGAATATTGTGTTCATTTGGAAAAAGACAAAAAAGAACCTGATTTTGATTTAGAGAAAGTTAGAAATAAAAATCCATCTTTGTTGGCAAAAGAAAATAAAGTTTGGAAAAGTTTCTGTTCTAATGCAAAAAGATTTTCTTTAACAAAGAAAGAAAATGAATTTTATCACAACACCAATTATGATAATCATGGTCATGTAGGTTTTGCATGGGGGGCGAAACGAGAAATTCTTGAAACAGTTCCTTTGTATGATAAGGCTTTGATCGGAGGAGCAGACCACATCATCGCTCACGCAGCAGCAGGTCATATTCCTCATGAATGCATTACAAAATCTTTCAAGGATGATATTCAAGAAGTAGAAAAATGGATGAGGGAATTTTTCTCTGTTTGCCAAGCTAAAATTGGCTATGTAAAGGGTGATTTATATCATACTTGGCATGGAGATATATCAAAAAGAGAGTATCTCAAACGAATTCAAGATTTCACAAAAGATTCAAAAAGTATTGAAGAAAAAGACAGCAATGGTCTTTATGTTGCAAAAGATGTAGAATATATCAAAAAATATTTTGAAAACAGAGAAACATCTGTTGAGGATATTGAAGATATGTTTTTTATGTATGATACATTAGATTTCTTTCATGATATGGGTTACTATTTTAGCGATTATTTAAGAGAAGAATTCATCTATGACACTCCACAAGTTGAAAATGAAGATCATATTATTGGGGTAGAACCCCCAGCAGCGGAAAGCCCTGTTGAATATGATAATCATATAATTGGAGTCGGCTCTTCAGAGTCAGATTCATATCCAGACAATGAATTTGAACCAAACAGTATTAGAGATTCAAGCACATTTGAATCTAACGACAACTTAGATCATATCACTGGAGTAGGTTCTTCTGAGTCAGAATTATACCCTGATAATGAGCCTGATTATACTGATAATGGCAATTTTTCTTAATGGAGAGAAAAGCATGTCTGCCGCTTTGAACGCTAATGATAGAGTTGCTTATATGGTTGAAAATTTAGAAAGATTAGAAGAAGAAAGACATCAATTTAGTATCAAATATGGATTTGCCTATAAAAGACCACAGGATTTTAAGAATTGTATTGTAATTGGTTGGAAGCATCGCAAAAGAAAGGATAAAAGTTTCATCGATTACGATAGGATAAAAGAATATGCTGCTTTATGTCATGAAATTAGTGAAAAATATAAATTATATGATGAGAAACACCCGCTTTTGGATTGCGATTTGAGATTGCTCAAAATCGGGATTTATTCTTTCCACTCATTTTTTAAGACTTGGGCTATTCCGAATGAATTCCAAGAAATTCAGGAACACATACTTCAAAAACTTCCAGAGTGGGCAGTTGTAAAAAAACATCCTTAATTAAAGAGCAAAAAAATGAAAGTTTTTTTTGACGAACGTCAAAACGTAGAACAAAATGAAAGTTTTTCTCCAAGTGCAAAAAAACCCAAGGCTTGTTTAGAATCTTGGAAGAAGATTGTCCCTGTAGAAATTATGGAAGTAACTCCTGTTACTGCTGAAGATTTATCTCTGATCCACGACCAAGATCACGTTTTGAAAGTATTGAGTTGCGAAAAAGAAAATGGGTTTCAAAACAAATTAAAAACCATCGCAGACTCTTTGCTTTGGACAAATGGTAGTTTTGTTAGTGCAGCAAGATATGCTGTTAAAAACAAAATTTCCACTGTGAGTCCAACAAGTGGATTTCATCATGCCGAATATAAAAAATGTATTGGATTTTGCACATTTAATGGATTGATGTTGGCGGCTGTTCTTCTTAAAAAAGAAGGACTTGCAAATAAAATTGCCATCCTAGACACAGATATGCATTATGGAAATGGAACTGACAACATTATAAATAAATTAAAAATAGATTATGTTTCTCATTATACTTTAGGAAAACATTATCCTACGCAAGACGAACAAGAAGTTGTAGCTGCTAAATTTTTAAAAGAATTGCCGTCTATTGTTGAGGATTTAATTAAAGATGTTGATGTTTTATTTTATCAAGCAGGTGCCGACCCTCATGTCGATGACCCCTATGGTGGATTGCTCACCACAGAAGATTTGAAACAAAGAGATAAAATTGTCTTCTCTATTGCCAAAGAAAAGGGAATTCCTGTAGTTTGGAATTTGGCAGGAGGATATCAAGATTTTGATGTTGTTTTAGAGATTCACAATAACACTGCTTTGCTTCACAAAGAAATTTTGGGATAAGGTGAACCAAAATCAAGTGTTTGCGATCTTTCTTTGTGGAGGTTTTTATGGAAATTTTTATAATTACGAAGACAAAGATT
Source organism: Neisseriaceae bacterium (assembly GCA_003962895.1). Classification (GTDB taxonomy): domain Bacteria; phylum Pseudomonadota; class Gammaproteobacteria; order Burkholderiales; family UBA11063; genus Aquella. The sequence goes on along the minus strand of RXKI01000022.1, from coordinate 7,761 downwards.
GAAAAACAAGAAGATGGATTTGCGATCTCTTCCATTTTTCTTGCGACTGTAGACAAATTAAAAGCTATCACAACAGTATCAGACAAGAATAGAGCAGACCCAAAACATATTTACATGTTGTCTTGTAAAGATGTTGAGTAACTATGAATCTTCAAAAATATTCTTGGATGATTGACGCAACAGGGTCAATCTTATTGACTGATTGGAATAGTTATATCGCTGACTTTCAAGATGGCAAATTATATTATTCAGATGGAGATAAATATTTTTCAAACCAAGAAGAGTTCGTTAAATTTGTAAATGAAGACATTAAAAAAGTAGAAGTGGAGTTGGGGGATAAATCCAAACATATTTGGGTCGAAAAGGATGAAAAATTTTTCTTGAATTTTTCTAAATTTTGTTATTTTATAGAAAAAGATAATGATCCCAAAAACAAAGAAATAGCCTTTTCTGTTATTTTTCATTCTTTTTGTGAAGATTTTAAATTTGAAGTAAATTTTGCCGAAGACTTAGAAGAAGCAAAACATCAGACAAATAAAATAATTGAAGGTTTTCGAAGAGATGTTTTTAAATATATTTTGGAAAGTGAAAAACCATGATCCCAGACAATGTTTTTGAAGCAATTTGGATAAGCACAAATGAAGATGGAATGGCAAATGTGCTTTTAAAAGACGAGAAAGGAGACGAATATTCCAGCTATATATCGGCGTCTCAATTGTCTGACAATGGTCTTTTTCTAAATGATTATTTTTCTGTCGAGACTTTTGTAACTTTGAAATTTAAACTGCTAAAAAGAAAAACAATAGAAGAGATTAGAAAAGATTATGAAGAATTAAAAGAAATTCTAGAGGATGCAGAAAAAGATGACGATTAATTGGATTAGAAAAATTTTTAACTTTCTTTTCAAGAAAAGAAAAGATGATTCTTGGAAATATAATTCTGGCATAAATTGCATACCTCTGTCCGACGCACAAAGAAAATTTTTTATCGAACGCAGGAGATTTTATCTAGAGGAACAAAATCGTGAAAACAGCGGTAACTAAAAAACCAAAATACATCTCTGCTAGATATTCCAAGTTTGCTGAAATAAATGGAAGAGAATTGGTTGATATTTTAATTGAAGAACAAAGTTGTTTTTTTTAAAGATTTTAACAGTTCTCTCTATCCTTGGGATGCAATGGAAAATAGAATCAAAAAATTCATCCCAAGTAATTTAAAAAGAAGTTCTGCTTACGCTTTATCTCCAAACTCAAAATATTATATTTCAATTGCGTTAGAATCTGGGTTGAAATATTTTTATGGGATTAAAAAAATATTTGTGTCTCGAAAATAGCTTTATTCATTTTTATCTTGCAGTATAATCACGCTGGAGGAAATTATGAAAGTCTTAATTACTAGCGGCGGAACAAAAGTCCCGATTGATAGAGTTAGAGATATAACTAATCAATCTAATGGAACCTTTGGCAGTAGAATTGCGAAAGTTTGTTTGAATAGAGATTTTCAAACAATTTTTCTAAGAGCAAAAGATTCAAAGTCTCCATATTCCTTGAATGTGGATTTCAACTCAGACGAAAATGTTAAAGAAAAAGTCGAGGAACTTTCTTCTTTTTATCAAAACACAAATAGTCTTTATTCAGAAATTGAATTTAGAAACTATTCTGATTATTCTTTTAAGATTGAACAGATTATAAAAGAACAAAATCCAGATGTAGTTGTACTTACAGCAGCAGTAAGTGACTATGGCATTGAAAATTTTGTAGATAGTAAAATTAGAAGCAAAGAAAATTTAACTTTAAATCTTTGTCCTGTTCCAAAGTTGATTTCTAAAATAAAAGAATGGAACAACAAAGTATTTCTGGTTGGTTTCAAGATGTTGGTTGAAGTTTCTAAAGAAGAATTGATTCAATCTGCTTTGGAAAGCATCGAGAAAAATAAATGTGACATTGTTGTTGCAAATGATTGGAATTCATTCTTGTCTGGAAATCCAGAGATGCATATTGTCTCTAAAAACGGACAGGTAAAGACATATACTAAGAACAATGCAATACTAGAAGAAATTTTAGTAGATGAGATTATTAGGGGAAAAAAATGAGAAATATAATTCTGGGAGTCACAGGATCAGTAGCTGCAATTAAGTCTCAAAAATTATATGAAAGTTTGAGTAATATTGGAAATGTGGTAGTAGTTGCCACAAAAGCTGGAAGTTATTTTTTAAAACAATCTAACTTTCCTTACAAATATCTTACAGATGAAGATGAGTGGAATGATGTTTATAAATTAGGAGATTCAATTCTTCATATTGAATTGAGAAAAGAAGCAAGTGCTTTGGTTTTAGCTCCTCTTGACGCTAACACTTTGGCTAAAATTAGTTTAGGACTTTGTGATAATTTATTGACGAGTGTAGTCAGAGCATGGGATTGGAGCAAACCTATGGTTCTAGCTCCATCAATGAACACAATGATGTGGGAGAATGAGCCTACTTTTGAGCAATTAAAAGTAATGAAAAATAGAGGAGCTATCGTTGTTAATCCTGTGGAAAAAGTTCTTGCTTGTGGAGACTTAGGAATGGGAGCGATGGCTGATACAAGTGAAATTTCAAATATTTTGAATGGATTGGTTCGATGGAAATTTCCTTTGAATGAATGTCCTGGCATTCCAATAAATCATCATCCTGGGGCTTTTGGATTTCATAGAAAAAAGAACCATCACACAGGAGTAGACCTTTATTGTAAAAATGATGCTAAGGTTCACGCTGTAGAGGATGGAGTTATCGTCCATGTAGATCAATTTACTGGAGCCGCTTTAGGTCATACTTGGTGGAATGATACTTGGGGAGTTATGGTCGAAGGGTCTTCTGGCGTTGTAAATTATGGAGAATTAAATATACCTAAAAAACAAATTGGAGATAGAGTCAAACGTGGAGATTTAATTGGAAATGTAAAGCAAGTTCTTTTTGATGATAGACTTAGACCTGACATCGATGGACATTCTTGCTCTATGCTTCATTTAGAATTGTATAAACACGGAACACGAAGTTTTGCAGATTGGCACGACCCTCAGAAAAATCCATCTCTTCTTGACCCGACCCCTTACCTAATGACTTCAGAGAATTGTCCTTTAAGAACCCTTACTTGGGCAAATTCTGAGTCTAAAACAGTTGGATAAAAAATGATTGAATATCTTTTGATCGGCGTTGGACTTTCCATTGGATTTTTCTTTAAAGAGTTAAAGTCTTTTTTTAAATCTTTAAAGAAAAGTAATTTAGGGAAAGATGTCATTCTTAAAGAAGGGGATTTTCCTTTATCAAAAGGAAAAGTGATAGAGGAAAAACCGTACACAGTAGTTGTGGAATTTGATTCAAAAGTGGGAAACCCAAGAAACAAGTTTTGGGAAATTTCTAAAAAATTTTTAAAGAGGGACTGAGACGTGTTTCTTGGAACAGACATTCCTTGCCCAGATTGTAAGCCTTTTGGTCGAAATGGAACTCGTCAACATTTATTACAATGTTGTGAAAAAAATTATAGTGGCACAGGAGAAGATCACGCAGAATGTCCTGAATGTGGGCATGCATTTTTTATTTCTTATAAGGTAGATTCTGTTACAAGATGCCCAGATTTCGATGGTGAGAGCAGAGAAGAACGTGAACAATACGAAATCAAAAGAAAATTAGAAGAGCAAGAAAAAGAAGTTGAAGAACTTGCTAGATTAGCTGCAAAATATAATTGCAACATTAGTAAAGGAAATTAAAATGGAAATGGAAAAATATTTTGAAGATTTAAAAAACATTGAAGATAGAATTGAAAATGAAATCGATAAAAACAAGAAAAGAAAAAATATTTACATTAGGTATGCATCGTATGAAACAACACACAAAGATGGGGTTGAGAGGATTATTGACAATTTAGATGATGTCGCAATTGAGGGATATGTTGTTTTTGAATCTAAAGAAGAACCTTTTTATGGTGGTCCAAAGACAAAATCCTATCGATCTAAGGTTTTGAAGAATCCTACTTGGATGAAAGTAGCAGTTTGTGCGGAACAAAAGATAAGAAAGACTCGTGATTTTCATCATTGTTTCTTAGAGAGTTTTAAATTTCTTAGAAATGAAGAAATCAAAGGAAAATCTGTTAAAGTGTACGATTTTTCGATGGGAAGCTAAAAATGAATGGTCACATCATCACGAGAGTAGTTGGGGTGACTTTCCCTAATGAAGATGGAACCTCTCGTCAGCATATCATAAGAGACAATTGTTATGTAGGGCAGATGGTTGATTTGATTCATGAAGAAGACAATCCAAGAGATAAAAATGCAATAAAAGTTTGTACCTCAGACGGAAAGCAAATTGGATATATCCCAAAAGATATTTCTTCAGTTCTTGTTCGTAAATCTAAAGATTTTGATTTTTACGCTTTGATTAACAATACTGGACTTTTTAAAAATTACTATGCAAAAGTAATTATCTTTATTGTTGACAAAGAAGATAATTATGATGTTGTTCAAAATTTAATTCAAAAGCAAATCAAATTGATTTTATTAAGAAAAGAGTTGTTAGAAAATGTATGATGTTCCTCTAGAACTCGAAGAAAAAAGTTATATGATGGACTTTAAATTAGGTTCTCATTTTGTAATTCAAAAGCCTTGTAGAAGAATAATTTATTTTAGACAACAATATTATTTGAGTTTTCCTTATTGTATTTTTACTTTTAGATATACTTCACTTATTAACCACCCTGTAGAGATGGGTTTTTTTCTAAGTGACGGCAAAGAGATATATCATTCTCCACTCCCAAACACGAGTCCTTTTTATTGCTGTATTGGAGAAGGTGGGAATGAACAAGTAAAAGCCAATTTTAAATTTGATTGGGCAGAAAAGGGCAGACTAGAAAATGAAAAAGAATATTTAAAAAAATTAACAGATTTTATGATTTCTATTTTTTGGGCATCTAAATTTAACACTGAATATCGTTATAGCAGAGATAAGTATTGTGATAAAAAATTATTTGAAACTTTCTCGTGGGATGAAAAAACTAAAGAGAAGGATTGGGTTCCTGGGGAAGAGGATTTAGTTCCAATTGAATATGTCAAACAGTTTCCTTGCTATGGAGGAGTCACATTTTCTGAAACAGATTTCAAACTTTTTCGAGAAAAAGTTTTGAAACAAATTAATTTTGGAAAAGATAGCAAGTAGGCGGAGCCATGAACATTGAACAAGTTGAAATTGGCAAATTTTATAATTTTAGAATTTGCCACAAGAGATCAGGAATAGTTTTAGCGATAGGCGATGGAAATTGTATTGTTAAGTCTCCATTTGTTGACCATAATCAATTAATAGATTTAAAAAACATTATATCTGGAATTCCTGAAATAGGGAGAAATGTTGAGTTTAAAGAAATTGGAAAAGTAATCTATACAGAAAAAGCAGCTTGTAAATCAAATCAAACTGTTTTCTTTGAATATAAAAAAACTAATTCTTATGGAATCGAAGAATGTGATTTTGTTGAAATCCAAGCGGAAGATATTTTGAAAGAATATGTTCCGTCTAATATTGTGCCTGTTTTTACATTAATTTGTATTGCTTTAACTTGTATTTACCTTTTATTTAAATAAGGAACAGTAATGAAAAAAGTTTTGTACTGTGTTCAAAAACCTTGTAAGAGAATAATTAATTCTCAAAACCCAATTGAGATTTTGAATGATCGTTATAGATACAAGGGAAAACCTATAAATTACTTTTTGAGTTTTCCTTATTGTGTTTTTAGAATTCAATATAACATTTATGATAAAGATCAACTTTCAATTGATTCATTGCATTTGTGTTTTTCTAATGGTAAAAAATTATTTTATCCTCCTTTTTTAAATGCTTCATATGGCTACATCTGTCTTCCAGACAGTGTAAAAAAAACTAAAAAGTTTAAAACGTTAAAGCATTTTTTAGATTTTGCAATTCTTGGTTTCTGGTCTTCAAAATTTTCAGATGATATAATTGATGATTTAATAGACTACAAAGAAGAGAAAAAGAAAATCATAGATTATAATTATTGGCAAAAGAAAACAAAGAAAAATCCAAATTGGATTCCTTCTAGCAAAAGTTTAGTTAAATATTGCAATTACCAAGAATTTGATTTTAAATTTAAAGAAGCAACAAAACAAATTTTAAACAACATGAATAATAATGGTTTAAATTATATCGATCTTCCAATAGTTTAGGAACAAAAAAAGCCAGAGATTAATCTCTGGCTTTTTAGTTATTCTTAGATTTAGAATAATCTTTGGCTGCAAACTGTAGAAGCTGCAACATAAGCACCAGCAGTTGCCGAGCAAATGCCTAATGCTTGCTGAATTCTTCCGCAACGTGGATAAAAGTAAACCATAGTAACAGTTGTATACGTTCCATCGGCTTTTTTACATCTCATATTTTATTTCCTCCTGAATAATAGAATTCGAATCTGTAGTATTTATGTTTGATGGCTCTTCTTTTTTTATACTCTCTTCAAACTCTAATTCAGCATTTCGCAATATTTTTTGTATTCGCTTGTTTTTTTCTAGGTTTTTTAGAGTCCCTTTCCCTTCGTGAAACATCCAGCTTTTGCCGCAAACAGCTTGGAGATAATTATTCTCTTTCATTCTGTGGGCAAACTCCCGAGCCTCCGTCCCAGCGTAGGGAAATTCTTTTAGAAGACCAATTCGGTTAAATAGTTCTCTGTTACATAAACAAGAATACATAGGAAGATATTCGTCTTGTTGTAAAATATAATCTTCTTTTTTAGACCCTTTTTCTTTTGTCAAATTTTTAAAATTTGTTGTAGAATTATTTGTCACAGAACCTACCATCTTTATTCCATCGAGTCTTAATTTTTCTAAAGAATTCCCCATTTCAAATAGCCAATAATTGTCTTCTGGACAAGAGTCAGAGTGAAGGATGCAAACATATTTTATTTTTTTATTTGGTTCATATGGAAACCTCCAAGGATTTTTTAAAGCATGATTGACTGCGGCTCCAAATCCTTTTTGTTCTTCTAATCTAAAACACCTTAAGCCAGGAATTTTAGCATTTTGCAATTGTCTTACAAAAGATTTGTTAACAGAAGCGTCATCTACTAGTGTGATTAGGTATTTGTTTGAATAAACTGTGTTGAAAATAGCTTCTACTAATTTTGTTACTTTTGTATGTTCTCCATGAAAAGGAATTATTATTTCTACTTCTGCCATCCAGAACACATTTTTTTCTATTTTACTTCTTAATGTGAGGCTTTCTGTTTCTTCGTTCATATTATTTCCTTTAATTTTTCTTATTTAATTAAGTAGAAAATTTGTTAAAATACTATTTTAATTTGTACAGAAAGATCATTTCGGAGAAAAAATGGACGCTTATAGCGAAAAAAACATAAAAGAATATATCAGAGCCTTAGATCACATGAAAAGTTTTTTTCAAGATTTGCTTGAAAATGATAAAAAAATAATTGATCCTCCTAGTGATTATGTAAAGGCACTGACTAATGTAAGAATGCTCACTAAAACGCCAGGATGGCCCGCTGCAATTGATCCAGAGTGGATTTGTGGAGATGATGAAAACTCCAAGATGAGCCGAGCTTCAGGCGTAATTGATAAGTTTTTTAAAGCTGAGGATTTAAGTGGTAAGAAATTTTTAGATTTTGGTTGTGGGGAAGGTCATGTAGCATATGTTGCTGCTACTTTGCACGACGCAGAATTGGCTATAGGATATGATCCAAAATCTTCTAGTTGTAAAAGCTATGAAAAAAC